>JAYULW010000106.1:0-27376 GCA_043763155.1 Alphaproteobacteria bacterium
CGGGTGGGCGGCGAAAGGAACAGGACATCCCTGCCCCCGGCCTCAAATCCTGCGCGGCTTACGGCGCTTTGGAACATGCGGGTTTTGAAGGTGCGGTAGCTTTGCGGCTGGAGCTGCTGCAAGGTGCAGCCACCGCACGCGGCAAAATGCGGGCATGGCGCGAGTATGCGCTCAGGGCCGGCTTCTAAAACAAGCTCGATGGCGCCCGTGCTGCCTTCGTGGTTTTCATGGGTGACGCGGGCGCGAATGAGGTCGCCGATGCAGGATTTGCTGATGAAGAGCGGCTTGCCGCCGAGTGTGGCAACACCATCGCCCAGCCCGCCGAGCGATTCGACGCGGACATCAGTAATGGTTCCCAGCAATGATTGTGTGTGTGCCATGATTGCCGTTGTAGCCCGCACGGCGAGCTATGGCAACTTACACGGTGCGGCCAGCGGTTTTGGGCATGGTCTTGGCGGTTTTGGTGTCTGCGGCTGCCTGGGCTGCCACAAGCGCGTCCATGGTTGCGCGGTTGGTGTCGCCTGCGCTGCCGATGGCTACTTTATTGTCTTTCGCGTCGAAGGTGCGTTTGCTTTCATCCAGTCCTGAAATATCCTTGGCGATCTGGATGCCATCTTTGGTGATCATGGTGTCGGCCACGAATTTGCCGTCGTCATTCAAGGAACCGACGAGGGTTACCTCCGCGCCACCGAGCTTTACATCCATGAAGCGTTTTTTATCTTCATCGGCGCAGACTTCCGACATTGCCTTCCCAAGCACCGTAACATCTGCTCCCGGCACAACAACAGACGGAACGGGCACATCTTTGGTTGTTTGCAGCGCAACTTCCTGATCAGGCATGGCGGCTGCGGCGGCGGGCTTTGGTTTGGCTTTGGCGAGGTCGGCAGCGGCTTTGGCTGCATCCATGCTCCCCACGATGGCGGGCGTTTGCGGGGGCAGCTCGATGGCTTTGCCTTTTACACCGCGGGAGGTGTCGTTGAGCATGTCGGCCACGCCTTTGGCGGTGGTGGTGAAGGCCGCGTCAAAAAATTCCACGCCGCTGGGGCCGCCATTTTTCTTGTCGCCCAATCCGCCGTTGCGTTCTTCTTCGAGGGCTGCGCCTACTTTGCGGCCACCTGCCATGTCGGCATTTTTAATTTCAGCCAATTGCTCGGCTGCGGGCTTATCGCGGAAGGCGGGGTCGGCGTATTTTTCCGTTATGATGCGTGCGATTTCGCGGCGGTCGGGACCCACTTTCAATTGTTCGAGGCGCTTTTCCCAGCCAGCCTGCACCCCTGCGAGGGCTTGCTTGGCGTCGGTTGGCTGGCCGTCATTTAACACGCCCACGCTGTTGAGAAGTTCCTGATTGCGGTGCCTGCCGGTTTCTTCGCGCACTGCAAGCATGTCGTCACGTGCGCCTTTGTCGGCCATGTCGTTGGCGGAGGCCAGCACGGCGGCATTGTCGCCGGTCACGTCAATGTTGCCGCCTTTGGTTACGGACAGCACGCCGCTTGCGGGCTGGAATACCATGGGCAGTTTCTGGCTGGCGCGTTCGCGGTTTGCTTCATCTAAAATGCCAACACCGGTGATTACGAATTTGCGGTTTTCGCCTTTGCCTTCAAAATGACCGGCGACAGCGCGTTTGGCATCGGCAAATTTCTGGGTGGCTTCGCCCGCTTCATTGAGCAGGATACTTTTGTCGTTCTGGTTTCCGCCGCGCTTTCCGAAGGGTTTGGCAATTTTGGCGGAGGGAGGTTCGGGGTTCAGCAGGTTGGAGAGGAACCCGCCCTGGCCATCAACAGCCATGTTGCCGCCTGCAAAACCGAGGCCTGCGCCCAAGAGCGCGCCAATGGGCCCACCGAGCAGGAAGCCGAGAATACCCATAATCAAGGCACCGATGAGGCCACCTTTATTCTTGCCGAGCATGCTTTCTTCTTCGGCTGCGGGTCCGGTGCCTTTGCCTTTTTTGGCAGCGGCGAACACGCCGTTCACGCGGTCAATGTCCATGCTGGGGGCTGCTTTGCTTTCGGCAAGCGCTGCGGCTGCGGCAACCGCTTCGGCGTTCGGGGCCACTTTAGGATCGGGGCCTTGCTTTGCGTTGGTTTCCACCCAGCTTTCAAATTTCGTAAAAACGCCTTTGGCGTCGGGGGTCGTTTGCAACAGCGCCACACCTTCGGGCGATTTCAGGAAGCTATCCATCGCCTTGTCAATGACCTCATTGCGCTTGGCGCTTTTGAAAGGCGCGGCGAGCTTGTCGGCGGCGAGCGTTTCGAGTTGCCTGGATGCGTTCAGGTCGGTGGCATCTTTATTATCGGCTTTGGCGGCCCATTCCTTGAAGCCTTTGAGCACTGCGTCGGGCTTGCTGTCTGCGGCGAGTTTTTTGCCATCGCTTTCCATGAATTTGGAAAAGGCGGTGCTTAGGACGGCTTCTGGTTTTGGTGCTTCGGCCATATCATTATTCTTTCTATAGGCAACATACCCGATTTCAATCATTTTCCCATATTACTATAGGTTAAGCATGTTACAATTTAATGAATCCCGGTAAATAGCGTTTTAATTTTAACTTTCATGCGCTTATTTTTGCCAAATGCGCGGCTGGCGCTTGATTCAGGCCAGCGTCCGGGGTATGATCGGGCGCAACAAGCCAAAGGACCGCCCCACCCCATGAGTGATATTTACGACTATATTTTCTTCTTCCTCGCATCCATGTTTCTTGCGGTGCTGAAGGTCACGGGTTTTGTGGATTGGGAATGGTGGGTGACCGCCCTGCCCGCGGCTTTCGGGCTTACCATGCATCTCATCACCGTGATTGCAAGCCGCTAAGTTTGCGATTTGGACAGATGACTTAAAGTGTTTGCAAAGCCTTGGCAAAGGCGGTAGGCTAAAGCTTATCAGTTAACTGACAAATCCCTGTAAACACATGATCAATATAAGCAAAAGAGACAGGCTGATTGATTCGGCCGCTATGCTTTTCCACCATAATGGACTCACCTCCACCTCGCTGGCCGATATTGCCAAGCATGCCGATATTCCCATCGGCAACGTGTATTATTATTTCAAGACCAAGGAAGAGCTGGCACTTGCTGCGGTTAGCAAGCGCAAGGAACAGTTCAGCGCGGCGTATGCGCTTTTGGAAGAACATATCGCCGATCCGCGCCAGCGCTTGATGGAAGCGATGTATTATTTTGAAAAAGTGCGCGACGAATATGCGCGTTTCGGTTGCCCTATCGGCAAAATTATTTCGGATGCCGACAGCGAAAAGGACAATGTGGTGCAGACCGCAGCCCAAGTGCTTGAAGACTTCGTCATGTGGGCTGAGCGCCAGTTCCGCCAGCTTGGCCACGGCACTGACGCACGCCGCTACGCGGCATCGCTCATGGCAGGCATTCAGGGCGCGACCATCATGGCGAAGGCCATGCGCAAACCCGACATTATCTCCGATGAAATTTCGCGCCTTGTGCAGTGGCTAGAGACCCTGCCCAACCGCAAAATCCAGCTGGGCAAAGTTGCCGCCAAACCCGGCGACGTGTTCAACGCCGCCTAAGGAGCTTTCCATGCGCCGTGCCGTATTGCTGCTTATGGGTTGTGCGCTGCTTGGTGGCTGCTCTTGCAAAGAATGGGGCTATTGCGCCCATATTTTCCCCAATGCCGAGCGCTTTGCGCAAGACGGCAGCGAGTCCTGCCCGCTCTCTTAAATTTATCAGCGCAGGATTGTACGGCCGTTTGGTTGCGGCTTTGTTTCTTCGGGCGCGTCTTCCATAGGTTTTAGCGAACGTTTCCAGCCGCTTTGCTTGGGCTTTTCGCTTGCGGGCGATTGCGGCTCGATGCCAATGATGCGCGCATGGGGCTTGGCTTGCGGCTCAATACCCAGAATGCGGCCATGCGGCTTCGACACGTCTTTTTGCGGGTTTTCGGAAGGCTCGATGCCGATGATGCGGCCATGAGGCGCTTTTTCTGGGTACGTTTTTTCTGGCAGTGATTTTTCTGGTTGCTCAATGCCCGTGATGCGGCCATGCGGCGGCTTCACGCTGTCAGGTGCTTGCGCCTGCTGCGGCGCTTCGGGCGGCAATTTCATTTTATCATAAGGCGTCGTATCCTGGAAAATTTTGCGCTGCGGTTCGGGCGTGATGATTTTCACATTTTTAGGTTCAGGCCGGGCTGGCTCCTGCTCTGGTTCGCGGCTGCTGCCGCCTTGCAGGGCAAGGGTTGCGGCCAGCACGCCTGCGCCTGCGGCCGTGGCCAGCACGCCACCGGCGGTTTGCATGCGGTTGCGGTCGCGGGTTCGGGTTTCTTCCTGCTTGGCGTGGTAATAGTTTGTGGCCTCGGCGGGGTCGAGCAGCTGGTTGAAGGCTTCCTGATAGCGGGCGTCGGTTTTGTTGCGCTCAGTAATTTCGGCCAGTTTCTGGCGCGCGCTGAACTGACGGTCTTCGGGTGTGCGGCCCTTGGCTTGCGCCTCTGCCTGCTGCATTGCCGCTTCAAAGCAGGTAGCGCCCAGGTCATGGTAAGATTCGCGTGGCACAATGCCGAGCGCGTCGTAATGATTTTTAGCCATGGTATGTCCCCATGATTTCCGGTCTTACATCGTAATTATACATTGCGGCGTTAGCGCACCTTGCCGCTTGGGTCGGAAAAGCCCGTGTTTGCTTTGCTGGCCTGCACATTGCTCCGGTACGAGCGCATGGGGGATTTCGGGTCGTCCGATGTCACGTAGCTTGCACCGCTTCGCTCCGCAGCGCTTAGCACACTCCCTAAGGCTGCCGCCGCACGGTCAGGCAGGTCGCCGGTTGCGCGGGCGCTGAATGCTTTTGTGGGGTCTGTGTGGTCGTAGGTCAGGTTTGCGCCTGCGATTGCATTGGCGATACCTACGAGGAAATCGGTGCCGCCGCGGCCTGCGTTGCTCACCAGCGTCTGCGTCAGTTTCGGTGAGCCGGTCATCACGTTTACGCCCGACCTGTTCTGGTTAGGGAATACGACGGTGGTGGTGTTCCCACTTTTGTCCAGATGCACCTGCACGGGCGCGATCTGGGTTCTTTTATCTTCATTCAGCCCCAGCGTGACTACATGCCCGCCGCCCTGCGCCGGGCGGATTGTCATGGTTTGCGGGTCGCGGCTGCGCTCCTGTATTTGGAGTTTGGCGGCGTATTGTTCAAAATCGGTCATTGCTACCCTCCTAAGCAGTGTTGAGCGCAGGCGAGGCCTGCAAACTCCCGATTATAGTAAACAATAATTAATTTTATGTGAAGCAATTAGAACATAAATATGAATGCGCCATTGCTCTATGGCGATGGAATATAACCATAAAAATGGTTTATTATGTCTTGGGATCGAAGCGATGAGCCTCTTGCGCTTGGGATTGCAGCAATTCCTTAAGCTTGGCCTGATCAATATTGCCCTGTTTATCTACTACCGAATCGGCGCCCACGCTTCCCACCTGCGGGCGGATTTTGCGTTTGGCGGTTTCTTCCGCGTCGCTCGTCAGGTCGGTATAGCTTATGCCACCACCGCCGCCGGGCGGGCGTGGCGGCTTGGCGGGTTTGTCGGATTTTGCGTCGGATTTTGTGTCAGTATTTGTGGCATCTTGCGGCGCAAGGGCTGCCTGCAGGTCGTCGTGCAGCTGCTTTAAATTATCATCGGTAGGGGCTGCGTCCTGATATTTTTCAAGCACGGCCACCACCGCGCTTTTTTGCGTGTCGGTCAGCTCTTTTTTATCCCCGTTCTGGTCGAGGAAAAGCTGGCCTTGCGGGCTGATGCTCAGTACGTAGGCGGTGCTGTCAGCGGTTGCCGGAGGTGCTTGTGAGGTTACATCAGGGCTTTGGGCAGCTTTGGCTGCCTCTTTTACGATGGCGCTGGTTAGCGGTGAAGCTGGCGGCAATTGCGAAGCGGCCCAGAGTTCTTTCATGTGTTTCCTCCTGAAACATTACCCTAACGTATTTAACGTAAAGCGGGCGGCAGAACTTACGCAAAGATTCTCAGGAAAGGGTAAATGCCACGCCAAACTATTGAAGCTGGTCCCCTATTTGCAGGTTTTACTGCCCCGGATTTTGGGTTTTTTCGTAAAAATCGTTTCTTAGCCATGCATACAGATACATGTCGGGGTCGGTGTAAAGCTTATATTCATCCTGAAATTCCTGCAGGTCGGCAAAGGCTGGATTAGGCTCCGGATAATCCGCAATATCAAAAACAATAATGTCGGGTTTGCGCGAAAGCACGTAAGCCGGGTTCATCAGCTCGTGGCCCATATACCCATAGCCAAAATCCGCCGTATGGTTTCTGGCTAAAAACCTGTCGTTCAGGCCATACATGTCAATGGCCGTGAAGCCGGAAAAATACGGGAGGCAGCCCGCAGCGGTTACGGCAATGACGGGGTTATACTTACCCCACATCTGCTGCATTTTCTCCGCAGCGCCTTTGCACTCCCACTCCCACCGCTCCGTTTTCGCCCTTACATTGATTGCGTCATTATGGGCTATGAAAAAATAGCCTGCCAAGCCGGACATAATACATGCATGCGTAATGCATTTTCTCCACAGCTTCGGCGAATCAAGGGCATTATCTATGAATTCTATAAACAGGAATGCAAAAAGCACAATGGCAATCAGGCCATGCCGGTAAGCGGGGAAAATATCCCCTCCCGTCACCGTGACATAGCTGCCATAAAAACCGAAAACAACGAAGACTGTGCCGATGACCTGACGGACATAATATTTTCGCGGACTGTTTCCGAAACCGATGATGCGGCCCTTGCGATATAGCAGCGTAACCAGCACTACAAAGAGCGGGATGAACTGGTAAAAAAAGTTTTCCCAATATGTTATGCCATTGTTGTAGCGGCTGCTGGTATAGGCGAATTTAGCATAATAGGTGTTTGGCAACGGGTCGCCATAGTACCAAAGACGGAAACATACCTGGCTTGCAAAAAAAACTGCGGGCACGCCCGCAACGATGAAAGCGGCCTTGAAGCGGCGGCGAAAATTTGCCGGGGTAAATGCAAAAACACTCAGCGCGGAGCCAACCACGATAATGGGCGCATCCGCCCTTGTGAGGACCAAAAAGCCCAGGAAAAACGCAGCCACATACAGCCGCTGCATGGAAGGTTCGTTGGTGCGGAAAAAAATCAGGATCTGGGCAAGGGCGAAGGCGCATAAGCTTGCCAGCAGAAGGTTTTCCAGCCCGCCGGGCACCCATGCGGCAATGGGAGGCGACAAGCAGAGCAATAATCCCGTATATGAAAAAACGGCAAAACTATGGGCCGGGCTGGTGGTTTTGCGGATGTAATAGAAAAAAGACAAAACCAGAGCGCACGCGCTTGCGACACCCAGCACCCTTACCGACAGAATCAGGTCTGCGCCGAATGCTCCCAATAGCGCATTCAGCAATACCCATAACAGGTTGGTGTAACCCTCAACATATTCGCCATCATTCCACGTCAGCCCCTGCCCATGAATAAGGCGCCCGGCGTAACGCAGGCTGATTAACGTGTCGTCGGCGATGAAGGGGTAATAGTAAAAAGCGTGTAGTAGCGTAATGGTAATGCATAGAATCAAACTTATGACCAGCTTGTGTTGGCTAAAGCGTTTGATGATCATATAACTGCATACAGACTAACCGCTTACGGTCATATTAAATTTGGCGCGGAAGGGACTCGAAAACCCAGCCTATCCCATTGTTATTTATCTGCTTTTTGGAAAAACGGAAAACCATGAACCCCGTTTTATACCCCCGGTCCCAAATCGCGTGTTCGGCGTCCAGATTATAGTATTAGGGTCGCGCAACGCAATCATTACTTCAATGATTTGGGGTGTTCCCGGAGAGGCTTGCGAGTAAGGCCCGAAGGTCCTCTGCACACCATGCGGTACAGCGTTCAGATAATTTAACGGGCTTCGGAAAGCGCCCCGTTTTGAACTTCCTCTTACGCAATCGTTAGGTAAGGAAAACGGCGTTAAATCATAAGGTTGATATGACTGCCATCCAGTGTTCGGAGCGGTGCACACAATCGTTAATATTTGTTATATTTTTTTTAATACTTTACCTATAGACTACCGTTTATAGCAACGTTGTAAGGGGTGTAACTATGGACATCAACGCGCAGGATCAGACATCAATCGGAAATACGAAACTGCATATTGCGGTGATGCGCGGTGACATCGGGAAAGTCCGGGAGCTGATTGAGCAGGGCGCGAATGTCAACGCGCCAAATAAACAGAAGATGACACCGATAATGTATGCGGCCTCAGATGATAAGATAGACATTGCCACACTACTCGTAGACAAAGGGGCGAATGTAAACGCCCGCGATAAAAAGCAAAATAGCCCACTTCACTATGCAACGCCGGATGGGAATCCCAAATTCACAAAACTATGCCTCGATAATGATGCGTATGTTGATGCAGCCGCTAAATCCAGATACACACCGCTTCTGCAGGCCGCGCGGCACGGCCAGTCCGAGACCGTAAAGCTATTGCTCGAACGGGGCGCAGACCCAAAGGCAAAAGGGCCGCATGGAGCAACCGCATTGGGGCTTGCAAGGGATTCTGAGCACACTGAAACAGTGCATGTTTTGAAGGATGCCCTAACCAAGAAAAAGCCGTCCGGGTATCGTGACGGAGAATTGCGGCGCAAATCTGCCCCTACGGATCCCAGCCTGGCGTAGGAGGCACCCCCCCCTTTTCCTCGCATTGGCGGTGGAAAAGTCAGGAATCTGGAATTCCTGAAACTCTCCGAAAGCGAACGCACGCCCTACGTTGACCAAGCGGCAACCCGGAAAAGCGTGTCTCCCATCGTGTTTGAAAAAGACTTCTGAGTTTGCGGGCTGCTCGCGGTTCTTTTTCAATCCGAACGGGACCTCACTATCCAAGGTCTTTCGAGCTATTGAGAGATTTTCTGAAGACATCAACCTCAGGTTTCTGTCCCAATATCTATCACCGAAGATCAACAAGCATCAGCGGACTGTGCCGGTTGCTATTCGCTCGGTGACTAGCTGCTGATCTATGTTTAGTGGATTTTTCGGATGTTAACATCCGTTAAAATGGTGCCCAGGAAGGGACTCGAACCCCCACACTCTTGCGAGCGCTAGCACCTGAAGCTAGTGCGTCTACCAATTCCGCCACCTGGGCACTTCAGGAAAGAAGATGGGTTATATCGGCTCCTGCGCAGTTGTCAACCGCTAGTGGCGCGGATTGTTTGCGCGTTGGCGCTTAAATATGTTGCGATTTTGGCGCAAACGGTTTTTAATCGTTAAAGCAAAATAGTAAACGGGGAAATTGCTATATGGAACAGCGGGTTATAACAATTATTGGCGGCACCGGCTTTGTCGGGCGCTATGTGGTGAAGCTGCTGGCGGCGTCGGGCTATACGCTGCGCATCATTTCACGCAACCCGAATGGGGCGCTGCACCTGAAAACCGCAGGCTCGGTGGGCCAGATTGTGCTGATGGGCGGCAACCTTGCCGAACCTGCCACGCTGATGGGCAAAATCGAGAATTCTTACGCGGTGGTGAACCTTGCGGGCATTTTGTTCGAGGGCGGCAAGCAGAGCTTCGCCAATGTGCATGCGCATGGAGCGGAGAAGCTGGCGCAGATGGCCAAAGCTGCGGGCGTTTCGCGGTTTGTGCAGATGTCGGCGCTGGGCGTGGACAAGGCCAAGACGTCCGATTATGCGCGCACCAAGCTGTTGGGCGAAAAAGCGGTGCTTACGGCATTTCCCGAAGCCACCATTTTGCGTCCCAGCGTTATTTTTGGGCCGGAAGATAATTTCTACAACCAGTTTGCCACGATGGGCGCGCTTTCGCCTGCGCTGCCACTGATCGGCGGCGGGGTTACGCGGTTCCAGCCGGTGTATGTGGGCGATGTGGCAGCGGCGATCAAGGCGGCGCTGGTGCGCCCCGACGCGCTTGGACAGGTGTTTGAGCTGGGCGGGCCGAACGTGTATTCGTTCAAGGATATTTTGCGCTACATCATGCAGGTTACGGGCAATAAGCGCATGTTGCTGCCCATTCCGCTGGGCGTGGCGTCGTTCATGGGCATGTGCGGCGAAGTGCTGCCCAAGCCGCCGCTGACGCGCGATCAGGTGCGGTTGCTCAAAAGCGACAATGTGGTGAGCGCGGGCGCGAAGACGCTTGGAAGCCTTGGGCTGTCGCCCACGGCGGTTGAAATGGTGGTTCCGGATTATCTGGGCCGCTTCAATAAAAAGGTCGCCGCATGAGCGATATGTTGAAATTCACGCATGTTGAGCAGGAATACCCTGACGTAGAAGCCGCCAGCAGCCGCAAGCAGGATTTCAACGAGATTTACGGCAATTTCGACCCGGCGTCCGCTGCGGTGCAGGCTTCGCGCTGTTCGCAGTGCGGCGTGCCGTTTTGCCAGATTCACTGCCCGCTGCAAAACAACATTCCCGACTGGCTGAAGCTTACCGCTGAGGGGCGCTTGGAAGAAGCATATAGTGTTTCGAGCGCCACTAACACCTTCCCCGAAATTTGCGGGCGCATCTGCCCGCAGGACCGGTTGTGCGAGGGGAACTGCGTCATCGAAAAAGGGTTTGATTCGGTGACGATTGGTTCGATTGAAAAATACATTACCGAAACCGCATTTGCCAATGGCTGGGTGAAGCCGATCAGCGTGGTGCGTGAGAATGGCCTGAGCGTGGGTATTATCGGGGCTGGCCCCGGTGGGTTGGCTGCGGCAGATATGCTGCGCCGGATGGGGTATGCGGTGCATGTGTATGACCGCTATGACCGCGTGGGCGGGCTGATGATGTATGGCATTCCGAGCTTTAAGCTGGAAAAGCATGTGTTGCAGCGCAGGCATGCGCTTTTGGAAGCGGGTGGCATTGTATTTCATTTGAATTGCGATATTGGCAAGGACATCACCATGGAGGCGCTGCGCAAGCAGCATGCCGCGGTGCTGATTGCCACGGGCGTGTACAAGGCGCGGGACGTGGAAATCCCGAACCATGACCTTGAGCATATCATCCCTGCCCTGCCGTACCTGACCGCCAGCAACCGCAAGGGGCTGGGCGACGCAGTGCCGGAGTTTGAAAGCGGCGAATATGACGCCAAGGGCAAAGACGTGGTGGTGATTGGCGGTGGCGACACGGCGATGGATTGCGTGCGCACAGCGGTTCGCCAAGGCGCGAAAAGCGTTACCTGCTTATACCGCCGCGACCGGGCGAACATGCCGGGCAGCGCGCGCGAAGTGAAGAACGCCGAGGAAGAAGGCGTGACCTTCCAGTGGTTGTCGGCGCCCAAGGCATTTGTGGGCAATAGCAGCGTAAACCAGATTCTGGTGCAGCAGATGCGCCTGACCACGCTCGATAGCGGCGGGCGTCAGGCGGTGGTTGCGGTTGAGGGTGAAACATACCCGATTCCGGCCACGCTGGTGATTAAGGCGCTGGGTTTTGATGCGGAAAATTTGCCGGTGCTTTTTGGCACGCCAGAATTGGCGCTTTCGAAATACGGCACGGTGAATATTGACCAGGCGACGTTCATGACCAGCCTGCCGGGCGTGTTTGCGGCGGGGGATATTGTGCGCGGGGCATCGCTGGTGGTGTGGGCCATCCGCGATGGGCGCGACGCGGCGGAGGCCATGCACCAGTATGTGCTGGCGCAGCTCGCAGCGAGGAGCGCCGCATGAAAAAACTGATGGTGGCAAGCCTGATGGTGATGGCGATGAGCGCTAATGCGCAGGCGCAGCGCATCCGCGACCTTTCGATGACGCCAAACGAAATGATTCAGCAGGGTGTGAACCAGAACCATGCGGGCACCCCCCTGCCCGGCCCCAACCTGACGCCGGATTTTGGTAATACCCCGCAAGGCGCGGGCACTAATAATGGCATTCCGCCGAGCGGCGCGCCGTCGAACAATTACATGGAGGGGTATTGCGACCCCAATTTCAAGCCGATGATTTCGCGCAATGCGCGCTACGCCAGCATGGCCTCGTGCTTACAGCAGCAGCGCGATGAAGCCTGCCGCATGTACCACGCCGCGCCCAACGACGCACAACGCGCCATGGATGAAAGCATCAACTGCACCGCGCAGATGAACAACATGTCGGGCATGGACGGCGCTGATGATGGCAACGGCGACGACGAAGACGGCTGGGGCAATGGCGGCGCGGCGCAACAAAGGCCCCGCATGCCTTCGTCTTGCGGCGCTGCGGACTCGCGCAGGCTTTCGATGCTGAAGCGCTACTGGAGCGACCAGAACACGGCCTATGCGCTGGTGTTCGTGCCGGATCTGGTGATGGATAATTCGGGCACCTGCCTTAATAAACGCTAGGGGATTAATACACGATGTGGTCATGGGATGAAGATTGGAACCGTCGCGCTGCTGCCTTGCAGGAACAGGGCATGTATAATGCGCGTGACGAGCATGACGCGTGTGGTGTGGGCCTTGTGGCGGCTATTGACGGCAAGCCCCGGCGCAGCATTGTGGAGATGGGCATTGAGGCGCTGAAGGCCATTTATCACCGTGGCGCGGTGGATGCCGACGGCAAGACGGGCGACGGCGCGGGCATTCATTTGCAGATTCCGTTCGACTTTTTCGCCGAACACATCACCCGCACGGGCAATGTGATGAAATGCGGCAAGCTGGCCGTGGGCATGATGTTTTTGCCCAAGAAGAATTTCAGCGCGCAGGAAACCTGCCGCGCGATTGTGGAAAGCGAAATCCTGAAGCTCGGCTACCGCATTCATGGCTGGCGGCAGGTTCCGGTGCGCTCGGAAGTGATCGGCGAAATCGCCAATGAATCGCGCCCGGAAATTGAACAGATCCTTGTCGAGGGCAAGGACGACGTGGACGAAGCCCGCTTTGAGCTGGAGCTGTATTTCATTCGCCGCCGCATCGAAAAAGCGGTGCGGGCGCGCGCCATCAACGATTTTTACGTGTGTTCGCTTTCCTGCCGCTCCATTATTTACAAGGGGCTTTTCAAGGCAGAGCAGCTCACGGCGTTTTACCCGGATTTGCTGGATAAGCGGTTTGTGTCGTCGTATGCGCTGTTCCACCAGCGGTTTTCGACCAATACGGCCCCGGCGTGGCATTTGGCGCAGCCGTTCCGCCTGATTGCGCATAACGGCGAAATCAATACGCTTAAGGGCAATATCAACTTCATGCGCAGCCATGAGGCGACCTTCCACTGCGAAGAATTTGACGGCTATGAAGAGGACATTGTGCCGGTGATTCCCGACAACACGTCGGACACGGGCGCGCTGGATTCGGTGGTGGAGATTTTGACGCGCGCAGGGCGGCCTTTGCCGATGGCGAAGCTGATCCTGATTCCGCCCGCATGGTCGCAGACGTCGGACATGCCGCAGGAACATAAGGACATGTTTTCGAGCCTGAACAGCATTTCGGAACAGTGGGACGGGCCTGCGGCGATTGTAGGCACGGACGGCAACTGGGTGATTGCTGGCATGGACAGGAACGGCTTGCGCCCGCTTCGTTACAGCATCACCAAAGACGGCATTATCATCGCCAGCTCCGAATCGGGGATGGTGGATATTTCGGATGCGCAGATTGTTGAGCGTGGCCGCCTTGGGCCGGGCGATATTCTGGGAATTGATATGCGCGCGGGGAAATTATACCGCGACAAGGAACTGAAGGATTTGCTGGCCGAGCAGATTCCGTATGACGAATGGGTGAAAAATGTCATTCGCCTGAACAGCATTTTGCCGGAGATTGCGCCGCTGGCGGCGCAGCTCGCGCCTGAGCGTTTGCGCCGGTTGCAGACGGCCACGGCCCTCACGCATGAGGACATCGAGTCCATTTTGCACCCCATGGCCGAGGAAGGCAAAGAGGCTATCGGCTCCATGGGCGACGATACGCCGATGGCGGTGCTTTCGGAAAAGCAGCGCGGGTTCCATCATTTCTTCCGCCAGAATTTTAGCCAGGTGACCAACCCGCCGATTGACTCACTGCGTGAGCGGCGGGTGATGAGCCTGCTCACCCGCTTCGGTAATGACGGGAACTATCTTGAGCTGGATAAGACGCACAGCAAGATTCTGCTGGTGGATACGCCGGTTTTGCTTACCCATGAAATGAACGCCATCAAGCAGCATTTCGCAGATAAGGTAACGGAAATTGATACGCTGTTTGACGTGGCGCAGGGCCTGCAAAAGGGCATTGATGCGCTGGTGAAGCAGGCTGAAGACGCGATGCGCGCGGGCAAAACCTACATTGTGCTGACGGACGAGCATATGGACGGCGCACGCGCGGCGATTCCCATGATTCTGGCGGTATCGGCGGTGCAGACGCATCTGGTGAAGCATAAGCTGCGCAAGAAGGCTTCTATTTTAGTGCGCACTTCGGAGTGTATTGAGGTGCATTCGGCGGCTGTCCTGATTGGGGTGGGCGCGACTGTGGTGAACCCGTATCTTGCCGAGGAAATCCTGATTGAGCGCCATAAGCGCGGGCTTTTCGGGCAGAAAAAAATCGCCGATGTTTTGAATTATTACCGCGACGCGATGGGCAATGGGTTGCTCAAAGTCATGTCCAAGATGGGCATTTCGATTATCAGCGCGTATCGCGGTGGGTTGAATTTTGAGGCTATTGGCCTGAGCCGTGCGCTTGTGGCTGAGTTTTTCCCCGGTTTGCCGTCGCGTATTTCGGGCATTGGGCTTACGGGTATTGCGTCGCGGGTTTTGACACAGCATGCGAAGGCTTTTGCGGGCGAGCATGTGGAGCCGCTGCCGATTGGCGGGTTCTACCGCTACCGGGCACGCGAGGAAATGCACGCATGGGAAGGCAAGCAGATTCATTTGCTGCAAACCGCCGTGGGGCAAGGCACGTATTTGCTGTTCAAGCAATATTCGGACATGGTGAAAAGCGGTCCGGCGCTGCATTTGCGCGATTTGCTGGACTTTACGTCGCCGCATGCGCCGATTGCGATTGATCAGGTGGAGTCTATTACCGAAATCCGTAAGCGCTTTGTGGCACCGGCGATGTCGCTGGGGGCGCTTTCGATTGAGGCGCACCAGACCTTGGCGATTGCCATGAACCGCATTGGGGCTGGCTCCAATTCCGGTGAGGGTGGCGAAGGGCCGGAGCGTTATAAACCGCTGGCTAATGGCGATAACGCTAACTCCACCATTAAGCAGATTGCATCGGCACGGTTTGGGGTGACGGCGGAGTATCTGAACTCGGCATCCGAGCTGCAAATCAAGGTTGCGCAAGGGGCGAAACCGGGCGAAGGCGGCCAGCTTCCGGGCTTTAAGGTGACGACGGAAATTGCGCGGTTGCGCCACGCGACTGAGGGCGTGATGCTGATTTCGCCGCCGCCGCACCATGATATTTATTCCATCGAAGATCTGGCGCAGCTGATTTACGATTTGAAGCAGATCAACCCCGACGCGATGGTGTCGGTGAAGCTGGTTGCGCAAAGCGGCATCGGCACGATTGCCAGCGGCGTGGCGAAGGCCATGGCCGATAAGATCATTATTTCCGGCCATAGCGGCGGCACGGGCGCAAGCCCATGGAGCAGCATTAAACACGCGGGCATTCCGTGGGAAATGGGGCTTTCGGAGGCGAATCAGGTTTTGACGCTGAACCGGATGCGTCACCGGGTGAAGTTGCAGACCGACGGTGGGCTTAAGACGGGCCGCGATATTGTGATTGCGGCGATGCTGGGGGCAGAAGAGTTTGCGCTCGGTACGGCAGCACTTGTGGCCATGGGTTGTTTGATGGTGCGCCAGTGCCATAGCAATACCTGCCCTGTTGGCATCACCACGCAGGACCCGGCGCTGCGCGCGAAGTTCGACGGTACGGTTGAGAAGGTGGTGAATTTGTTTTCGTTCGTGGCCGAAGAAGCGCGGGAAATTCTGGCGCAGCTTGGGTTTACCAAGTTTGAAGATATTATCGGCCGTTCGGATTTGCTGACGCAGGTGAGCCGTGGCAGTGAAGACCTTGTGGATCTGGATTTGAACAATTTGCTGGCACAGGCGGATGCGGGCGGGAATGCGCGCTACTTTACGCTGAAGGGCCGCAATGAAGTGCCCGACACGCTGGATGCGCAAATGCTGAAGGACGCGCACGGGGCGCTGAAGCGCGGCGAGAAAATCCAATTGGCCTACACGGTGCGCAACACGATGCGGGCGGTGGGGACGCGGCTTTCGTCCATGATGACGCGGCGGTTTGTGACGCAGGAATTGCAGCCGGACCATATTACGCTGCGCCTGCGCGGCTCTGCGGGCCAATCGCTGGGTGCGTTTGCGGTGCGCGGGCTTAAGATTGAGCTGTATGGCGATGCGAATGATTATGTGGGCAAAGGGCTTTCGGGCGGCACGATTGTGATTCGCCCGCGGCCCTCCAGCCAGCTGGTTCCGCATGAAAACACCATTTTGGGCAATACGGTGCTGTATGGCGCAACGGCGGGAAAACTGTTTGCCAGTGGGCAGGCGGGCGAGCGGTTTGCGGTGCGCAACTCCGGGGCGCTGACCGTGGTTGAGGGTTGCGGCTCGAACGGGTGTGAATATATGACGGGTGGAATCGCGGTGATTCTGGGCAATGTTGGCCATAATTTTGGGGCGGGCATGACCGGGGGCATGGCGTTTGTGTATGATTTTGAAAACCGGCTGGAAACACGCGTGAACGCCGATACGGTGGTGTATCAGCGCGTGGCGTCGAAGCATTGGGAAGGGGTTTTGAAGAACCTGCTGGCCGAGCATCAGGCGGAAACCGGCTCGCTTCGCGCGGAAAACATCCTTTCCGGGTGGGAGTGGGAATTGCCGAAATTCTATCAGGTGTGCCCGAAGGAAATGTTGTCGCGGCTTACGCACCCGCTGTCGGACGCTTCAAGCGCGCAGGAGAAACGCGCATGAGGATGCTGTACCACACGCATTTGTCGCCGTTTTGCCGCAAAATCCGCATGCTGCTTAAGGAAAAGGGGCTGGAGTTCGAGCTGGTGTGCGAGAACCCATGGGACCGTAATTTGTCGCTGTTTGCGCTGAACCCGGCGGGCGAAGTGCCGGTGCTGGTGGAAGAAAACGGCACGGTGGTTTCGGGCGCGTATGCCATTTCCGAGTATCTGGAAGAGACCTACCCGCAGATTACGCTGATCGGGACCACGCAGGGCGAGCGCGCGGAAGTGCGCCGTTTGGTGGACTGGTTCGACCATAAGTTCGATTTTGAAGTGACGCAAAAGGTGCTTTTTGAAAAAGTATTCAAGAATTACTTTGGCGCTGGCGCCCCGGATTCCAAGGCGATCCGCGATGGCAAGACGCAGATGATGTATCACCTCGATTACATCGGCTATCTTGCAAGCGAGCGGTATTTCCTTGCGGGGGATAACCTGACTTTGGCCGATATTTCGGCGGCGGCGCATTTGTCGGCGATGGATTATCTGGGCGATGTGCCGTGGGATTATAATGCGGCGGCGCATAACTGGTATGCGCTGATGAAGTCGCGGCCCAGCATGCGCTGCATCCTGATCGAGCGCGTGCGCGGCGTGCGCCCGCCGGTGTATTACGAGAATCCCGACTTCTAGGCATGGCCCAAAACCGTGAAAAACACAGCGCAGCTTATAAAGAGCTGCAACGCATTTTCGGCCACGATCATGTGAGTGAGGAACTGCTGGCCGGACGCTCGCGTTTAGGAAAGGCGGAATGGTGCTACCTGTTTTCCGTTGAGCCTGCGGGCCACGGCAATGTTAAGCCCTACGAGGATTTGAACGTCGAGGGGCATATGGCAATCAATTTGCAAATGTATCTTGCCAACCGTTTTCATGGCGGGCGCATTTCATTTGAGAACCGGGATAATTTCCGTATCAAAGGGGAAAAATACCGCGAGCCGGAAATGCTGCGCTTTGCCATTCCCGCAGACGAAGCCGAACGCCCCGACAGGCTGGGCATTTTGAAACGGCTTTCGATGGATGCGGTACAAACAGCGCTGGTGATGCCGGAGCATATGAAGCTGCATGAAGGGCATATGCAGGATTTGCGCAATGCCACGCATAATCTGGGCTGGATGTTTATTTCCGGGCGCGAGGGCGAAGGCTACCAATCCACGGCGCCTGTCAAGAATGCCGACGCGCTACAAATGGCGCTGCTGAGCCGCATGGGCTGCGCAGATTCGCATTTTGTGGAGGCTGGGCCGGAGGGCCATGCCTGCATTACGCTTGCAGCAATGCTTGCGGCACGGCCGGGAAGCCTCAGGGAAAGCATTATCCCCGAGGCGTATTGCAAAGCGCCGGGGCATGCTGCCGCCCCGCGCATACGCTGATGGCGGGCATGTATGGGCGCGCTCAAGGAAGCTATTGCCGCTAAAGCACGAGAGGTTGGATTTGACACGGTGGGCTTTACCCCTGCCCGGCTAGACGTGTCGGCGCAGGCGGGCCTATTGGAATTCATTGCGAGCGGCCATCATGGCGACATGACATGGATGGAGGAGCGCATTCAATGGCGAAGTGATCCGCAGGCGTTGTGGCCGGAGGCGAAAAGCGTGATTATGCTGGGGCATAATTATGGGCCTGCTTATGACCCGATGGAGAAATTGCAGCATAAGCAGCTGGGCGTGATTTCGTCGTATGCGCTGAATGTGGATTATCACGACATTATCAAGAAAAAGCTGAAGACCATTGCCCGCTGGCTGGCACAGTCGCAGGCGTGTGATGTGAAGGTGTTTGTGGACACCGCCCCGGTGATGGAAAAGCCGCTGGCGGCGCAAGCGGGGCTGGGCTGGCAGGGCAAGCACACCTGCCTTGTGAGCCGGGAATATGGCTCGTGGTTATTTTTGGGCAGTATTTTTACGACGCTGGAGCTGCCTGCGGACGCGCCGGAGGTGAATCATTGCGGCACGTGCAGCAAATGCATGGATGTGTGCCCTACGCAGGCTTTTACGGCGGCGGGCAAGCTGGACGCGCGCAAATGCATCGCGTACCTGACCATTGAGCATGCGGGGCAGATTCCGCTGGAATTCAGGAAAGCCATCGGCAACCGGGTGTATGGGTGCGACGATTGCCTTGCGGTGTGCCCGTGGAACAAGTTCGCGCAAGTCTCGCAGGAAAGCGCGTATCACCCGCGCAGTGCGCTGGAGGCCCCTCTTCTTTCCGATCTTGCGATGCTGGACGATGCGGCGTTTCGCAGCCTGTTTTCCAAGTCTCCGGTGAAGCGTATCGGGCGCGACAGGTTTGTGCGCAATGTGCTGGTGGCCATTGGCAATAGTGGCGATAGTGGATTGCGGGGGGTGGCTGAAAGATTGCGGGGGGATGCGAACCCGCTGGTGGCGGAGATGGCCGATTGGGCGCTTAGCGAATTGATGGCACTGTAATAATTGTTATTATTCCGCAAGTTGATCTGGGCGCTTTGGTGCGGATTTTATCAAAGATTCACATTTCTTAAGCGAGTTTGCGGTAAAATTGGGACATGGCACAACCCGAACACCAAGGCAAACCCGTTGATACGACCGCAAAGCCACGCGTGCTTTACGCGGGGCGCATGGCGGTATTCGCGGGCGACGGCGTGCGCGCGGAGCTTGATCCGGCGAAGCACTACCCCGACGGGTTCACAGCACCCAATGAAAGCATCATGATGGTGGGGCCGGAAGAGTTGCGGCCGGAGAACCATAAAATATTGCGCCAGCAATTATTCGAGAAAGTGAAAGAGGCGCGGCTACAGCCTTACAGCAAAATGGATACGTATTACATGCGCGAGGCGCACGCCAACCGGGTGTGCCGCGAGGCGATCATGCAGTTTCCCGCCGCGATGGTGAAGCACTACGCCCATGAGGCGCCGAAGGTCAAAGAGCAATGGCTGAATGACGCCATGTTCCAGCGCATCCGCGAGGATACGCACAACCCTTATGACCTGGTGTCGCTGGTGCGGCTGCATTACGACCGCGACGATAAGAAGCTGTATAAGGATTTGAAGCAGCTCTTCAAGCGTTATGGCCAGGACGATGCGTTTCACAAGGTTGAAGTTGAGGTGGCAACCAAAGAGCGCGCAGAGATGCTGCAAACAGTGAAATGCGACCCCGCCGAGCGCGATAAGGTGGTAGCCGAGATGGTGAAGGTGGACGGCCGTTCGATCACCATTGAACCTGCGCCGCTTCGGGCACTGCGTGAAAAAATCATCCGCGCGACCTATCAGGATCTTGATGCGCGTATTGAAGAAGCCCGCGCGCTGCTGGTTTCGCAATCACAGAAGAAGGGTATCGAGAAGCCGTTTGAGTATACCGCCGACGAGCGCAAGCACATGGCGCTGATTGATGATATTGCGCTGGGCGACAGCATTGTAAAGCCCATGGTGCTTGCGGGGTATTGCAACCCGAAGCTTACCGTTATCGTCGAAACCGGTTCACATAACGGCTTTCACGGCGTGAGCTATGAAGGGCAGGATATGATACGGGTATGCCGCACCTCCACGAGAAGCAGCTTCAAGGAAATCCTGCAGGAAGAGCTGCTGCATCAGGGCATGGACAAGGTGTATAACAATCTCAGCCTGCCCTACCGCAGCGATTCGGACAGCCGCAAGGCGCTGATGGAGCAGGCGCTGGCGCGGGATGTAGCGGTTGAGCCGGAGACGATGGGGCGGTTGGGTTTTTCAATCAACACCAGTTACAACAAGCACAACATTACCAGCGTGCATAAGGAAATTCCGGTGAAGATGCTTCGCTACATGGATGACGGCCTTATCGCCATGATGCGCGCGAACTGCGATAATCCCGAAATTTATCAAAACCTGGAAGCGCTGGCGACCAAGGTGCATATCCCCGATGCGCAGGCCTATTTGCAGGGCAAGCCCCTGCCCCTGGTTGCGCCCGACCTGACCCGGCGGGAGTACGGCCAGTGGCCGCCCAAAGGCACAAGCTGGAAAATTGAATAGAAGCGCACTATATTATGCTTATTAAGCAAAAAAGGAGATCATCATGAGCATTATCGTTTATAGCAAAGACCACTGCCCCTACTGCGTAAAAGCCAAAGGCCTGCTTACGCGCAAGGGCAAAACATTCACCGAGCTGGATGTGTCGCAAGACGCAAACGCGCTTCAGGAAATGCTTGCCAAATCCAACGGCAAACGCACCGTGCCGCAGATTTTCATCAACGGTACGCATGTGGGCGGGTGCGATGATTTGTATGCGCTGGAAGCTGCAGGCAAGCTGGATGCGCTGTTAAACGCAGCATAGAATTTTATTTCGCTTCCGAAATGCAAAACGCCCCGGACATTTTTTGTGTGGGGCGTTTTTTTATCTGCTTGCTGAAAAATGCGGGTAATTGTGTTGCGTTATGGCAACAGGGCAAGGTTTAATGTTAATAGTACCTTCCTACTATATATAGTTACTGGACAAAGGTGAATTTTCTGTAAATAATACCTAAAATTTTAGATAAATTTTATCTGGCGGGTGGATAAGCCTGTGGATAAAACAGGGAAAAGGGGCATAAACATAGTGTTACCATTGCATATTTGGAATTCCTTTTGGAAACAGTGGTCACACCCCTTTAGCGAAGCCGAGTCTGCGACATCTCCAAACACTGCAACCACCGGTAAACAACATATGGCGTCCCGAACTAAGTCCCGTAATGGCGCATTAATGGCCAGCGACGATGGTTTAAGCCCCCAGGAAAAGTATGATTTCCTGTCGGAATATGGCTCCAATATTCTTTGCCTCGTGCATAACGGCGAGGGTTGCACATATCTTTCGCGCAACTTTGAAAGCATCACCGGGCTGCTATGCTCCGAACAGCTCGGCAAGCCACTTTCGGAAATGGTGCATCCCGATTTCCATGAGCGCTTGCAGAATTTACTCACCGAATGCAACAGCCCGCAGAATTTGCGCTGCAAGCTGAAGCATGCCGACGAAAAATGGTACTGGTACCAGTTCCTCGTGCATCCGCGCCACGAAGGCAAAGCCGGCGAGCTGGTGTGCGTAATTGAAAATATCCATGAGCATATCCTGGCGCAGAACACGCTGCAAAAAGCCCGCCTCGAAGCCGAGCTGGCCTTGCGCTCACGCTCGGAATTCCTCGCGAATATGAGCCACGAGCTGCGCACGCCGCTGAACGCCGTCATCGGTTTTTCGCAGATCATCGAGAGCGAAATTTTTGGCAAGATCGAAAATGTGCAATACATGGATTACATCCGCCATATTCAGGAAAGCGGCTATGATTTGCTCGCCAAGATCGAAGATTTGCTGGAAATCGCCAATATAGACGCAGGCCGGGTGACGCTTTCCAAGGAAGAAGTGTACTCCAGCGATATTTTGCAGCATGTGCTGGAAAGCCAGTCGCACCACGCCAATGCCGCGCGCGTGACGCTCTTGTGCGAAAACACTGAAGAAGACAGCCTGCTCTATGTTGACCGCTTAAAACTGCAGCATATCCTTGGGCATTTGGTTTCCAACGCCATTAAATTCAGCCCGCAGGGCGGCTGCATTACGCTGAATACGCATGTGGACGAGGCCGGGTTTTCGGTTTGTGTGCGCGACCGTGGTGCGGGCATTCCGCTGGATAAGCTCAACGCTATCAGCACAGCGCTGCTGGAAGATAATTGCTGGTCGTCGGCCAATGAAAACAGCGCCATCGGCCTTGGGCTTGCGCTCACGCGAGAGTTCGTTGCGCTGCATGGCGGGCAGGTGAGCGTGGAAAGCACCATGGGTGAAGGCACCAGCATTGTGATTGCGTTGCCGTGCGAATGCGTGCGCGCCACCATGCGCCACAAGACGCAAGAAAGCATGGATTTCCTGCGGCAGGCCGTTACCTCCTGAGGCGTGTATGGATAAGCATAAAGCCGCAGCAGATATTATCGCGCAAGCCCTGCCCCTTGTTCCCTTTGAAGGCTGGAACCAGCAAACGCTGAAAAAAGCATCCGAGGCGGCGGGCTACCGCAAGACCGACGCTATCCGCGTGTTTCCCGGTGGGGCTATTCAGGCGGTGGATGCGTATCTGGCGCTGAGCGACGCGGTGATGCTGGAGGGGCTGGCAGGCTACCACCTCGATACCATGAAAATCCGCGAGCGTATCGCCACCGCCATCCGCCTGAAGCTTGCGGCGATGGATCCGCACCGCGAGGCTGTGCGCAAGGCCATTGCGCTACAAGCCATGCCGTTTTACTGCACCCATGCGGTCAAGAGCCTGTATGCGACTGTGGATGCCATGTGGCACGGCATCGGCGACACGTCTACCGATTTCAATTTCTACACCAAGCGGCTCACACTTGCGGCGGTGTTTTCTTCAACGCTTTTGTTCTGGCTCGACGATAAAAGCCCCGGACACACGCTCACCTCCGAGTTCCTTGACAGGCGCATTGAAGAGGTGATGCAGTTTGAAAAGCTGAAAGCCAAGGTGAAGCAGGGCTTCGCCGCCAAGTTCGGCTAACTAATAAATTTTGTATTTGGCGGCCGGGCTGGCGCTGGAGCTGCTGGTGCTGCTCGATGACGTGCCGGTTGGCGCGCCTGAGCCGGAGGGCACGAAGGTGTATTGCGGCCCTAAGCTCCACGCCATTGAGGATTGCAGGATCATATCCACGCGTGTGCCATACACCAGCAAATCGTCGAAAGCGTCGAGGCTGTTGGCGGGGTTGAGGGCGATGTCTTTTTGCACGAAGCTGCTGTTCAGGCCCGTGTCGGCGGCGTTGCTGTCGCAGTTGCAATTATCCAGCTCGTCGGTGTTGATGGACCCGGAGTTTACGCGCGTAGCGCCGCCTTTGCGCGGGAATGCGCCATGGCCGTTTGCGCCGTAGCTCAGCACTACGTAGCCCGCAAGTATGGTGTTTGCCACGCCTTGTTCGTTCTTTATGGTGATGCGGGTGGTGGGGTCGTAACCGTTTACGATGTTAAACGCGCCCGCCTGCGTCAGGTCTTTGTTCACGGTGTACATGATGCGCCGCCCCCAGCCGTCAAAGGCGTAATCATCCGACAAATGCAGGCTTTGGGTTGGCACCATGCCCTGGCGCACTTCCTGCGCCGTGCCGTCGGACCCGGTGAAATTCGCGGCTGGAACACCACCCGTGCAAGAGCCGATATTGGCCGCCGCCACACCGAAATTGGTGCTGCCGATGGCGAGCGTTACATCCGCCGGGCATGGCAGGGTGTTGAACGCCACGCGGTATTCATACAGCGCCTGCTGGATGGCATCGAGCTTGGCCTGAGTTTCCTTGTATTGGTATTTTTTGAGCAGCGATGTGAAGATTACACCGGCACTGCCGATGATGGCCGAGACCAGAATGATCACGATGCTCATTTCGAGAAGGGTGAAGCCTTTTGCTGATGGCTTTTGCGCCCGCATGCCGAATGCCCGGTTAAACTATTGAAATAGTATTATAACCTTGGAATGCTTAAGGCTTTGTAAACGTGCGGAACCCTAAGTATATGAAAACCGCCCCTTTCGGGGCAGTTTATCACTACATATGGATCACTTTGCCGAAGGCATCGAGCACGGACTCATGCATCATTTCGGACAAGGTGGGGTGCGGGAAGACGGTGTGCATCAGGTCGAGTTCGGTGCCTTCCATGGTGCGGGCAACCGCGTAGCCCTGAATCATTTCGGTCACTTCCGCGCCGATCATGTGCGCGCCCAGCAGCTCGCCGGTTTTGGCGTCGAAGATGGTTTTGACTAAGCCTTCGGGTTCGCCCAAAGCAATCGCCTTGCCGTTGCCGATGAACTGGAAGCGGCCCACTTTGATTTCTTTTTTGGCTTCTTTCGCGGCTTTTTCGGTCATGCCGACGCTTGCGATCTGCGGCCAGGAATAGGTGCAGCCTGGGATGTTTTTCACGTTCAGGGGATGTACGTCTTTTTGGCCTGCGATTTTTTCGATGCAGATGACGCCTTCGTGCGATGCTTTATGCGCAAGCCATGGCGGGCCGGTGAGGTCGCCGATGGCGTATACGCCGGGTTCGCCCGTTGCGCTGAATTTGTCCACCACGATGTGGGTTTTTTCGACTTTTACTTTCGTGCCTTCGAGGCCGAGATTTTCGACATTGCCCACGATGCCCACGGCCACGATGACGCGGTCAACGGTTACGTCGGTGGTTTTGCCACCTGCTTCCAGCGTTACGGTTACGTTGTCCTTGCCTTTTTTCAGGCCTTTGACGTTCGTGGCAGTCATGATTTTCATGCCCTGCTTTTCAAACGATTTCTGCGCCAGCTTGGAGATTTCTTCGTCTTCAACAGGAAGAATACGGTCCATGACTTCCACTACGGTTACTTCTGCGCCCATGGAGCGGTAGAAGCTTGCGAACTCGATGCCGATAGCGCCGGAGCCAACCACCAGCAGCGACTTGGGCATGGAGGTGGGGACCATGGCTTCCTTGTAGGTCCAGACCAGCTTGCCATCGGGTTCCAGACCCGGCAGTACGCGGGCGCGGGCGCCCGTTGCGAGAATGATGTGCTTGCCGGTGAGTTCGGCCACTTTCGCGCCGTCTTTTTCCACCAGCAGCTTGCCTTTACCAGCGAGTTTGCCGTGGCCGTCGAACACGGTGACTTTGTTTTTCTTCATGAGGCCCGACACGCCCTTGGAGAGCTGCGACGCCACGCCGCGCGAACGCGCAACAACCTTGTTCAGGTCGAACTTGATGTTGTCGGCGCTGATGCCATAGGCATCGAGATTGTGCATCAGGTGATGGATTTCCGAGGAGCGCAGCAGCGCTTTAGTGGGGATGCAACCCCAGTTGAGGCAGATGCCGCCCATGTGTTCGCGCTCGACGAGCGCGGTTTTGAAGCCGAGCTGGCTGGCGCGGATGGCCGTTACATAACCGCCGGGGCCGCCGCCTACGATTACTACATCAAAAGTTGTTTCACTCATGTATTTTCCTCTTCTAATTCTTTGCTTACCAAATCCACAGCTTCATTATTTAAGAAAAGATGTAACAAATTGCCTTTTTTAAGAGATTTGTTTTTATGGCCCAAATCTTTTCTAATGGCCAATATTACGGCTTCCAATGCTATGGACTGCTCTCCTATTTTTGAAGAGTCTTTAGAAAGACCATCTTTAAATTTCTGCCATGTCTTAACAACATCATCACTTCCCCAAAGCATTAGCTTAACATTGAAATCAACAATGTTAGTTATCATCTCAGCTTCTGTAACAGCTTTTTTACCAATTAATTTCTCTGCTCTAAAAACTCGCTTGAAAGTAAATTCAATAAATTTTTCATATATTTGTATTTTTTGTACTCTATGAGTATTTTCAATTTCCTTGTTTTTCTCGGCTTGCTTTGACCATATTAATCCACTTACAGATATCAAAGCAGTTAAAACAACAGCCTTAGTTTCAGATTTTAAATCCATAAAGAAAATAACTATGATGCTTGCGAGGGAAGCAACTAAGCAAAACACAACAAAACCGATTAAATAACCAATTTTATTTTTAAGTACTTTTCTCACGCTTTAGCTATTTCTTTTCGCGCTTGTCTGGCATTTGCGAGGCGTGCTGGTCAATGATCATCCATTTGTCGCCTTGCAGCTGGTACACGAAGGTGAAGCGCGCGGGAATGCTTACTTCTTCGCCTTCTTGCGTGTAGCCGATTTCGTAACGGCCATCGTCAATGGCGATGTCGCCGAATACGCGCGGGTGGGATTCGAGGATATCTACTTTGATGTTTTCATTCACCACCACCAGCTTGAAATATTCTTCGATTTCGCTGCGCTTGGTGAAGGGGGCCTGTGCGAAGGTGGAGATCATGACGGCTTTTTTATCATACAGCTTCATGATGTCTTCGAGCTTGCCGGATTCTACGGCGGCTTTCCACGTGGTAAGCGCGGTGGCCACGTCGGGCTTGCTTGCGGCATCCGAAGGTTTTGCAATAAACGCGGAAGCGGCGATGAGGGCTGCGACCAGAAGGTTGCGGGCGAAATGGGTGGGTTTCATAGAAGTCCTAAATTAGAGGAGGAGCAGGCTGGGGCTTTCGACGTAGTGCTTGAAGGCTTGCAGGAATTCTGCGCCGACAGCGCCGTCTACCACGCGGTGGTCAACGGAGAGGGTTACGTCCACGATGTTTTTTACCACCATCTGGCCGTGGCGCACGACCACGCGGTCTTCACCTGCGCCGATGGCGAGGATGCAGCCCTGCGGGGGGTTCACGATGGCCGAGAAGTTTTTCACGCCGAACATGCCGAGGTTGGAGATGCTGAAGCCGCCGCCCTGGAATTCTTCGGGCAGTAGCTTGCCGGTGCGGGCGCGGGCAGCGAGGTCTTTCATTTCCGAGGAAATGGCGATCACGCCTTTCTGGTCGGCGTTTTTCACGATGGGGGTGATGAGGCCGCCTTCGATGGCAACGGCGATGGAAATATCCACGTTGTTGTACTGCACGATTGCGTCGTCGTACCAAGAAGCGTTGGAGGCGGGGACCTTCTTCATGGCAAGCGCAACTGCCTTGATCATGAAGTCGTTCACGCTGGTTTTGTAAGCGGGTTTTTTGTCTTTGCCAGCGATGGATTCGGCTTCAAAGTTGATTTCCTTGCGCACGTCGAGCAGGCGGTTC
>JAYULW010000107.1:0-4902 GCA_043763155.1 Alphaproteobacteria bacterium
CCTGCCGGGCTTTTTTAATGCCTGCCGTTGACGGATCGCTGATTTGCGCTTACATCTTGGCCAAACACTCCATGCGGAAAAGCCACCATGCAAGCCATCAACACCATCGGCGTTTACACCCTCTGCACGCGCGAAATCATGCGCTTCATGAAGGTCTGGAACCAGACCGTCGTCGCGCCCGTCATCACCACGCTGCTGTTCCTCGCCATCATGACGCTGGCCATGGGCGCAGGCACCCGCCACATTGACGGCATCGAGTTCAACCGCTTCATCGCTCCCGGCCTGATCATGATGGCCATCGTGCAGAATGCGTTTGCCAACACCTCTTCGTCGCTCATGCTCGCCAAAATCCAGGGCGTGATTATTGATATTTTAATGCCCCCGCTCACCGGCGCGGAAATCACTTTCTGCCTCGTCGTCGGCGGCATTGTGCGCGGCGTTTCGGTGGGCGTTGTGGTGATGGCCTCGGTCTATTTATTCGTGCCCTTCAGCATGGAACATGCCTTCGTCGGCATCGCTTATGTTATCCTCGCAAGCGTGATGCTGGCGCTTCTTGGCGTACTCACCGCCGTATGGGCGCAAAGCTTCGACCAGCTCTCGGCGGTAACGAATTACATCATCACCCCGCTGTCGTTTCTCTCCGGCACGTTCTATTCCATCAAGCAACTGCCCGCCTTCTGGTACCATGTCTGCCACTTCAACCCATTTTTCTATATGATTGACGGCTTCCGCTACGCAATCATCGGCTATTCCGACGGCGACGTGATGCTGGGCATGGGCGTGCTCACCGCAACCAACGCAGCACTCTGGATTGCGACCCTGCGCATGTTCAAAAGCGGTTACCGCCTAAAAAGCTAAACTTCCCGCACGCCCGGAATCACAGGCTTAAACGGCGCACGGCCACTGGATACGGGCGCGCTTTCCAGATACTTTGAAACCGCAGCCACCAGCGCCTCCGGCACCGCATCCAGGCTTCCCACCATCGCGTTTTTCTTTTTCATCGCCTCATAGCCCGCAGGCTTCATCGGGCACATTTCGCAAGGGCGTTCGCGCGCGGGAATCGCGTTCCACGCATCCTTAAACTGCCCCCACTGTGCTTCCTTGATGCCAAAGCACCCCTCAGTCCCCACCGTGCCGTCATCGGGATGAATCAAAATCCCGCCGCGCTTTTCCGCCAAACCCTTGAAGCTGTCATCGCTAATGCGCAAACCCTCAAGCTGGCGTGGCTTCTTACCCATGGTGGTGAATTTTTCAATATCGCGCTTCAGGTCGTAGCGCTCCACGTGCGGCGCAAAACCCTTGCCCCACGGCCCGGAAATATATTCGCAGTCCGCAACGATCTTGCCATCGCCATCGGCAATCACAATACGCCCGGTTTCCTGCTTGGGCTTGGCCGCATCTGCCTCGTCGCGCACAATATGCATGCTGTATTTGCCTGCCTTCGGCTCAGGCAGCTTAGGCCCTTCAGTTAATTGCGCGGGCAATTGCGCGGGGAGGCCCTTTTTGCTCAGCGTGTATTCGCCCTTCTGGCCCGGCTCAAGCACGCCCTGCCATTCGCTATCGTGTTTGGCGTCGCTCAGGAATACGTTATAGGTGCCGTCAATGATGGTGCCGGGGTCAAACGTGACATTCACGCTTTCGTTGCCGCGCATGCCCTGATAGTGGAATTTGCCGTCCTGCTCCACATGCCGGGGCTTTTCCACCCCCGCATCGCGCATGTACCGCTCAAATGCCGCCAGCTTGTCATTGCCAGCTTGCTTGCGTGCCAAACTATTCACCCCTCCGGCGCGTTATAGCCACGCCCTGCAAACTATCCATCACCGCGTTCACCACCGCTTCGGCGCGCTCCATGAACTCCGGTGCGGGCGGCTTCTTTTTGCCACCTCCCAGCATCGAAGCTTCCATCGCCTCCATCTGCTCCTGCGAAGGCTCGTCGCCATCAAACATACCGGCGTCAAATTCCGGCATCGCCGTTTCCTTCGGTGCCATACGCCGCGCAAGGCGCTTTACCGTGCGGGTGCGAATCTCGCCGACCTGCTGGTTGCGCACGTCATGTCCGTCGTCGTCATTGCTGTGCAGCTTCGCGTTCATCAGCGACACAGCCAGCGGGCCGAACAGCGACGCGGTCGTCATGCCGTCGTCTTCGCGCTTGCGTTTTTTGGCGTGGTCGCGCTCAGCTTCCGCCACGATATTACGTGCTTCCAGCGGCAGTTGCGCCACCGATTGAAAATCCCGTATAGGCCGTGCCATGCTCAATATTCCCTAATCGTTAACGAAAAGGTTAATATAGCAGTATGCCAGTAATGCGCAAATAATAGGTTAACGCCCTAAAAAATCATGCTTATCTGCTGCTTGACAAGCCCTGCATGCAGGCAGATAATCGGCGTTTTTCTAAATCTTAGGGGAAAACCGATGTCTTCGGTGTTGCCGGTCTACCGGCGTTCCAACATCACCATCACTCGCGGAGAGGGCGTATATCTCTTCTCGCCCGATGGTGAGCGCTATCTGGATTTTGCCGCAGGCATCGCCGTAAATTCGCTGGGCCACTGCCACCCGCACGTAACGGCCGCGCTTAAAAAACAAGCCGACGAACTCTGGCACTGCTCCAACATGTACCAGATGCCCGGCCTCTCGCGCATGGCCGAGCGCTTATGTGCTGCCTCCTTCGCCGACAAAGTATTCTTCTGCAACTCCGGCAGCGAAGCCGTGGAATGCGGCTTAAAACTTTTGCGCAAATACCACGACGCAAACGGCAACCCCAACCGCTACCGCACCATCACCATGACCGGTGGCTTTCATGGCCGCACGCTCGCCTGCATCTCCGCTGGCGGCAACGAAATCGCCCGCAAAGGCTACTCACCGCTCCTCACCGGTTTCGACCATGTGGAGTTCAACAACCTCGCGGCGGTCGAAAAAGCCATCACCGACAAAACCGCCGCCATCCTCATGGAACCCATCCAGGGCGAAGGCGGCCTGCATTCCGCCACCCCCGAATTCATGCATGGCTTGCGCAAACTCTGCGACCAGCACGGCCTGTTGCTTTTCATTGATGAAGTGCAATGCGGCATGGGCCGCACCGGTGCGCTGTTCGCCCATGAGCAATTCGGCGTAAAGCCCGACATCGTGTCGTCTGCCAAAGGCATCGGCAATGGCTTCCCCATGGCTGCCTGCCTCATGACCGAAAAAGTCGCATCCTGCGTAACTCCCGGCAGCCACGGCTCCACCTACGGCTCGAACCCACTGGCAATGGCCGTGGGCAATGCGGTGCTGGATGTCATGCTCGCCCCCGGCTTTTTCGACCATGTCACGCAGATCGGCATCGTGCTGAAAGCAGGCCTCGAAAAACTCGTCTCCGACTTCCCCGAACATTTCACGCAAGCGCGGGGCAGGGGGCTGATGCTGGGCGTGCAGGCAAAAAAACCCGCATCCGAATTCGTCGCGCGCCTGCGCGAAAAACACCTGCTCACCAGCTCCGCCGAAGACAATGTCATCCGCATCGTCCCCCCGCTGGTGATCGAAGAAACCCATGTGAACGAAGCCTTAAGCGCCATGCGCGAAGTATGTAAGGAATGGAAATGAACGCTAAACAACCCCGGCATTTTCTCGACCTCGCCCATCTAAGCCCGGAAGAGCTGCGCACCATCATGGAAAAAGCCAAGGAGCTGAAAGCCCAGCGCCAGCGCGGCGAAGTGAACACCTCCCTCGCGGGCAAAAAACTCGCCATGATTTTCGAGAAAAATTCCACACGCACCCGCGTATCGTTTGAGGTGGGCATGATGGAACTCGGCGGTTATGTGCTGTCCTTCAACGGCAACGAACTGCAGCTGGGCCGCGGCGAAACGGTAGCCGACACCGCCAAAGTACTCTCGCGTTATGTAGACGCCATCATGCTGCGCTGCCACAGCCACAGGAAACTTGAAGAGCTGGCCGAAAACGCAACCGTGCCCGTCATCAACGGCCTCACCGAATACAGCCACCCTTGCCAGATCATGGCCGATATCCTGACGTTTGAAGAACATTGCGGCCCCATCAAAGGCAAGACCATCGCATGGGTTGGCGACGGCAACAACGTGGCGCAAAGCTGGATCATGGCCGCAGCCCTTTTCGGCTGCAAATTCCGCATCGCCTGCCCGCTAAACCTCATGCCGCTCCCCGAAGTGGTGCGCTGGGCGCGCGAGCGCGGCGCCGATATTTCCATCATGGAATCCCCCCAGGCAGCCGTCACGGGCGCGCATGCCGTCATCACCGACACATGGGTCAGCATGGGCGACCCCGACCCCGACGTGCAGATCAGCATGCTCGCTCCTTATCAGGTAAACGAAACCCTGATGGGCTACGCCGCCCCCGAAGCCATTTTCCTGCATTGCCTGCCCGCCCATCGCGGCGAAGAAGTCACCGCCAGCGTCATAGACGGCCCGCAGTCCAAAGTCTTCGACGAGGCCGAGAACCGCCTCCACGCCCAAAAAGCGATACTTTCGTGGTGTTTAGGCACTATTTAATAGAAAATTGGCGAATTTCCTTTTATACTGATTCTTCACCCGCAATCCTGCGCGTGAACACAGGAATTTTGCCCGCATGTCGCGTATGCATCTTTTAATTGGCGCCGCCATTGTGCTGCTGTTCGGCATGATCTTCTTCGGCAAGAACCCGATGGACGATTTGCGCAAAAAACGCGAACTCAAAAAAGCGAAATCCCTCGTTGAAAAAATCGTGGCCAACGCCAACAAGAAGGACCACACCAAAGTCCTGCTGAATAAAGCCCCTAACCCCACCGGCCTGAAATACGGCATGGACACGTCCTCCGACGTGCAACCGGGCGATCCCGGCCCCGTGGGCAAGAACGGCAAGGTACTCCCCGGCAACATGACCGGAAAAAACCGCAACCCCTACCTGCAGGGCAAA
>JAYULW010000108.1:0-19540 GCA_043763155.1 Alphaproteobacteria bacterium
GTTTTTCGGACGATATGGACGGGCTTCGCAAAGTGCCGGATAATTTGCCGAACAAGGAGATGATTGCGGCGAACATTGGCAAGCCGCTGACCAGCATTCCGGATCCGTTTGGCACGCATGAGAGCTTTGGGCATCATATGAATGCGAAGCTGCGCGCGTTTTTGGACCATTTTGGGTTTGAGTATGAGTTTAAGAGTTCCACTGCGACGTATAAGGCGGGAGAGTTTGACAAGAAATTGCTGGTGTTGCTGGAGCGCTACCAGCAGGTGATGGATGTGATGCTGCCGACGCTGGGTGAAGAACGCCAGCAGACGTATTCGCCGTTCCTTCCTATCAGCCCGCGCAGTGGCAAGGTTTTGCTGGCGAAGGTGTTTGAGACGAATGTGAAGAAGGGGACCATCGTTTACGAAGAAGAAGACGGCTCGAAGGAAGAAGTGCCGGTGACGGGCGGGCATTGCAAGCTGCAATGGAAGCCGGACATGGGCATGCGCTGGGCGGCTTTGGGCGTGGATTATGAGATGTATGGCAAGGACCATTTGACGAGCGCTGAGCTGTATAGCGCTATTTGCACGATTGCGGGGGGCAAGCCGCCGCAGCAATATATGTATGAGTTGTTCCTTGATGATAAGGGGCAGAAAATTTCTAAGTCTAAGGGCAATGGGCTGACCATTGACGAGTGGCTGCGCTATGCGCCGCAGGAGTCGCTCAGCCTGTATATGTTCCAGTCGCCGCGCAAGGCGAAGCGGCTTTATTTTGACGTGATTCCCCGCGCTGTGGACGAGTACCAGACGTTCCTTGAGAAGTTTGAGAAGGAAGAGCCAGCAGCGCAGCTTGCCAACCCGGTGTTCCATATCCATGGCGGCAACCCGCCGAAGTCGGAAGGGATTCCGGGGTTCAATCTGCTTTTGAACATTGCGGGCGTGGCGGCGGCGGAAGACCCGAAAACACTCTGGGGTTATATTTCGCGCTACCGCCCTGAGTTTTCGCCGGAGACGCATCCGTTCCTTGACCAGCTGGTGAAGGGGGCGGTGAATTATTACCATGATTTTGTGCGGCCTACGAAGAAGTACCGCTTGCCCACCGACGCTGAAGAAGTGGCGCTGAACGAGCTGGTGGAATGGCTGGAAAAGCAGCCGGACGATGTCAGCGCCGAGGCCATGCAGACGGAGATTTACGAGATCGGCAAAAAATATTTTGCTGAGAATTTGCGCGGGTGGTTTGCCACTATGTATGAGACCATGCTGGGGCAGCCGCAGGGACCGCGCATGGGCTCGTTTGCGGCGCTGTATGGGCGCAAGGAAACGATTAAATTGTTGCGCCGTGTTCTGGCCAAAGAGAATCTGGCGGCGTGATGCAATCCATTACCGGGCTTTCGCAGATCGCGTCGAAATATGATGCGCTGATCCTTGATTTGTGGGGCGTGATCCATGACGGCACGCAGCTTTATCCGGGTGTGCATGACGCGCTGGTGGAGCTGCGCAAAGCGGGTAAGAAAATCATTTTGCTTTCCAACGCGCCGCGCAGGGCTGCGAAGGTGGAGAAGGTTCTCAATACATTAGGTATTGAAGCCGGGCTGTATGACGGGGTTTTGTCGTCGGGTGAGGCGGGCTACCAATGGCTGGAGCAGAATAATGCGCCGCTGGGGAAGCTGTATTATTACATCGGGCCGGATAAGGATACGGATGTGATGGACGGGCTTGGTTATGCACGGACCTATGATTTGCAGGCGGCGGAGTTTGTGCTGAATGTGGGGTTTGGCAGCGATGAGCCAATACCGGATGAGAATGCACCGCAGCTTCAGGAGGCGTTGTCGCTGGCGTTGCCCATGCTGTGCTTAAACCCCGACCTTGAAGTGGTAAAAATTTCGGGCGAGCGGTTTGCCTGTGCGGGCGTGATGGCGCATCAATATGAAGCGATGGGCGGCAAGGTGGTGTGGTTTGGGAAGCCTTTTGCGGATGTTTATGAGCAGTGCCTTGGGATGCTGGCGCCGATTAAGAAGGCCAAGATTTTAGCAGTGGGGGATAGCCTTGAGACGGATATTCCGGGTGCGCAAGGGTTCGGCATTGATTGTGTTTTAGTGACGGGCGGTATTCTTAAGGACCAGTCGCTTCCGGAGCTGGAGGCGATGTGCGAAGAGCTGAAGCTTTCGCCTACCTATATCGCTGCGCGTTTTTCGTGGTGATTATTTCTTATATAAATTGAACTCAAGGAAGCCGAATGTTTTGGGGTCGAGCCAGTCGAGCTTGCCTTCGGAAATAGCAATGCGGTCGCCTTGGTTATTGATGAAGAAGCTGGTGGGCATGCCCTTGGCTTTGGACGCTTTGAAGGCGTCGGTATCTATATCGAGATAGGGTTTCAGGCTATCAATTTTGTTGGCTTTGAGGAAGGTTTCGACCTTGGCTTTGTTGTTGTCGCCGTCGAGCGAAATGCTGATGACTTTCAGGCCAATCACTTCATATTTTTTCTGGATTTCGTTCAGCTCAGGCAGTTCGTCAACGCAAGGGGCGCACCAGGTGGCCCAGAAATGCACGATGGTGAGCTTGCCCTTTGACTCGGAAAGGCTCATGGTTTTGCCGTTGAAATCCTTGAATTTAATGTCGGGGAATGCTTGCGGGCTGGTGATGTCGAGGATGTAGCGGTCGTCGGCTTTTGCGGGGGCGCTAAAGGTGAGTGCAAAGGCCACAGTACAGCTTGCCAAAACACCTAAAAACCCTGTATGAATGCGTAACATGTAAGGAAATCCTATGGTTGCACCAAAACAAACACCGAAAAAAACCAGCTCCGCGAAGAAGGCCGCCCCGGCCAATAGCATGTGGGGTGGGCAATTCAGCGTGGCGCCGGATGCGTTGCTGGCCAAGATTAACGTATCTATCGGCTTTGACAAGCAGCTTTACCGCCAAGATATTCGCGGTTCCATCGCGCATGCGAAAATGCTTGCGAAGCAGGGCATCATTTCGGCGGCCGATGTGAAGGCGATTGTGGCGGGGCTTGAAGGGATTTTGAAGGATATTGAGGCGGGCAAGTTTACGTTTAAGGACAGCCTTGAAGATATTCATATGAATGTGGAAGCCGCGCTGAAGGACCGGATCGGGGATGCGGCGGGACGCTTGCACACGGCGCGGTCGAGGAATGATCAGGTGGCTACCGACTTCCGGCTTTATGTGCGGGACGCGGCGGATGCTATGGATGTGGCGTTGCAGCAGTTGCAGGGGGCGCTGCTTGCGCGCGCGCAGGAGCATGCAGATACGCTGATGCCGGGGTTTACGCATTTGCAGGCGGCGCAGCCAGTGACGCTGGGGCATCATTTGCTGGCGTATGTGGAAATGTTTGGGCGTGACCGCGCAAGGGCGAAAGATGCGCGGGCGCGGATGAATGAATCGCCGCTGGGTGCTGCGGCGCTGGCGGGCACGTCGTTTCCGATTGATCGGGCATTTACGGCGAAGGAAATGGGCTTTGACGGGCCGATGAGGAATTCGCTGGATGCGGTTTCGGCGCGGGATTTTGCGCTGGAGTTTTTGGCGTTTGCATCCATTTGCGCGGTGCATTTGTCGCGGCTGGCTGAAGAGATGGTGAACTGGTCGAGTGTGCAGTTTGGGTTTATCCGGTTTTCGGATGCGTGGTCTACTGGCTCTTCCATTATGCCGCAGAAGAGGAACCCCGACGCGGCGGAGCTGGTGCGCGGGAAGTCGGGCCGCATGTTTGGGAATTTGATGAGTTTGCTAGCGACGATGAAGGCGCTGCCGCTGGCGTATAATAAGGACATGCAGGAAGATAAGGAGCCGGTGTTTGATACGGTGGAAAACCTGATGGTGTGCGTGATGGCGATGACGGGCATGGTTGGGGATTTTGCGGTAAACGCGGGCGCGATGGAAGCGGCTGCGGGGCAGGCATATGCCAATGCTACCGACCTTGCGGACTGGCTGGTGCGGGAATTGAAGATGCCATTCCGCGATGCGCACCACACCACGGCGCGGCTGGTGAAGCTGGCGACGGAAAAAAAGAAGATGCTGGAAGAGCTAACGCTTGAGCAAATGCAGACGGTGGAGAAGCGGTTGCGCAAGGATGTGTTTGCGTGCCTTTCGCCCAAGGCGTCGGCGGCGAGCCGCAAGAGCTTTGGCGGGACTGCGCCTTCGAATGTGGTGAAGGCGGCGGCGGATGCGAAGAAAAGGTTTTTGAAATGATGCGTGGATTGATGCATGTGTTGCTGGTGCTGGCAGTTGCGGGCGGGGTTTCGGCATGTGGGAATAAAGGTAAGCTGAAATCGCCGACGCAGATTCAGGTGCAGGCGGAAAAGAAAGCGCGCAAGCAAGCGAAAAACCCGAAAGATACGTCGCCCACACCGGTGCCGGACGCGCCCGTGCCTGCGGTGGTGCAGGAAAACATGCCTGATGAGCATATGAGCGTTGCAACCCCTTCTAATGATGTGGCGAAATACTAATGGATTTTTTTGCGTATAAGCAGGGCGAGTACCATGCTGAAGATGTGGCCCTGACCAAGCTTGCGGCGGATGTGGGCACACCGTTTTACTGCTATTCGACGGCAACGCTGGAGCGGCATTACAAAGTATTTTCCGGGCATTTCGCCGATGTGGGCGCGAAGGTGTGCTTTGCGGTGAAGGCGAATTCCAATGTGGGGGTGCTGGCAACCTTAGCGCGGTTGGGCTGCGGGGCGGATGTGGTTTCCGAAGGGGAAATACGGCTGGCGCTGGCTGCGGGCATTAAGCCGAAGGATATTGTGTTTTCAGGCGTGGGGAAAACGCCGGGAGAGATGGCGTATGCGCTGTCGCAGGATATTTTCCAGTTCAACGTGGAGAGCGAGCCGGAGCTGGAGATTTTGAACGGGGTTGCTGTTTCCATGGGTAAGCGCGCGCGGATTGCGGTCAGGGTGAACCCGGATGTAGACCCGAAGACGCATGCGAAAATTTCGACCGGGCAGAAGGAAAGCAAGTTTGGCGTGAGCATGAAAAGTGCGATGCGGGTGTATCAATTCGCAGCAGGGCTGCCGGGGATTGATGTGCAGGGGGTTTCGGTGCATATCGGCTCGCAGCTTACATCCCTTACGCCGTTTGCGCAGGCATTTGCGCGGGTGCGGGATTTTGTGGCGGAGTTGCGCGCGGCGGGTATTGCTATTTCCACGCTGGATTTGGGCGGTGGGCTTGGCATTCCGTATGATGGGCAGGAGGAAGCGCCGCCATTACCGGATGAATATTCCAAGATTGTGAAGCAGGAAACAAAGGGCATGGATTGCCAACTGGTGTTTGAGCCGGGGCGTGTGCTGGTGGGGAATGCGGGGATTTTAGTTACGCGGGTGATTTATGTGAAGCGTAGTGAAGGGCGCACGTTCGTGATTGTGGATGCGGCGATGAATGATTTGATCCGCCCGACGTTGTATGACGCGCACCACGATATTTTGCCGGTGCGGGAGAATGCAGATGCGCAGGAGCTGGTGGATGTGGTTGGGCCGGTGTGTGAGACGGGTGATTATTTCGCAGAGCAGCGGATGATGGCGGTTCCCAAGGCGGGGGATTTGCTGGTGCTGCGCTCGGCGGGCGCGTATGGCGCGGTGATGAGTTCCACGTATAACGCGCGGCCATTGGTGGCTGAGATTATGGTGAAGGGCAGCGAACACAGCGTTGTGCGCCCGCGCCAGACCTACGAAGAAATCGTGGGACGTGACCGGATTCCTGCTTGGCTTTAAGCCTGCGGTGCTGGCTTGGCTCTAGCCTTCGGCGATGACGCCTACGTAGGGGAGTTCGCGGTAGTAGTTGGCGTAGTCTAGGCCGTAGCCTACTACGAATTTATCGGGGATGATGAAGCCTACGAAGTCGGCGTTGATTTCGACTTTGCGCTTGCCGGGTTTTTCGAGCAGCACGGCGATTTGCACGGAGTTGGCTTTGCGCGAGACGAGCAGGTCGCGGGCGAAGGTGAGGGTGCGGCCTGATTCTAAAATATCATCAACAATCAGCACATCGCGGCCGGCGACATCTTCGGTGAGGTCGCGGACCAGTTGCACGTCGCCGGTGCTGGTGGTGCCTTTGTGGTAGCTGGCGAGGGTCATGAAGTCCACCTGCGGGCGCACATGGTGGGGGGAGCCGACGGTGTGCAGGGCGCGGATGAGGTCCGACGTGAAGACGAAGCTGCCGCGCAGGAGCGAAATGACCATAAGGTCGGAGGGGAGCTTGTGGGCGATGTCGTGCGCCAGTGCCGAAACGCGGGCGGCGATTTCGGCGGCGGAAATCAGCACCTGCACATTTTCCTTCGGGGTTTTGGTCATGGCGTTGGGCCTTTCTGGTTAGCCGGCGGCTGCGGGAGTTTCAGGAGGAGGGGCGGCTGCGGGAGGTGCCTTGATGGCGGAAGGCTTACCGCGCAGGGGTAGCTCCAGAGAGCTGCCGATTTCGACGACGAAGCGGGTGCCGCGCGGGCTGCGGGCTTCGAGGTCGCCGGTGTTGAAGGGAAGCTTGTTCCATGGGCCGATGGCGGGTTCGTTGCCGCTGCCGAAATCCCAGTATTGGAGGGATTTGCCATCGTCATCCACCAGCGTTACGCGCAGGTTCGGCACGGGGATGATGCGGCCGGTGAGGTTTGAGATTTTGCCGCTGATTTCGTAGCTTTGTTTGTCGCCTTCGGAGACTTTGGAGAAGCCGACTTCGGAAAGCACAAGGCCCTTGCTGGGGGTGAGGGTTAGGAAGGCGGGGTGGAAGGCGGCGAGGCTCATGACCACAGCGCCTGCAAACGCGCCGAGGGTGGTGAGCTTTTGCATTTTGCTGGCCTGACCGCGCAGGGCGGGGAGGTTCGCGCCTTTTGCCAAACCTTTGGGGCGGGCGTTGATTTCGTCGAGCAATTTGTCGAGGTCGCCTAATACGCCATCGTCGCGCTTGGGCGGTTTTGCAAACCAGCTGTTGCCGCACTTGGCGCAACGCACATGGCGCCCACCCTTGACGGCGGTGTCAGGGACGAGGTAGCGGGCGTTGCACTCTGGGCACTGAAGGATCATGCGTTGTTCGTTTATGGTTGCAACTTCTTCCGGGCTGTAGCATATCTGTTTTTTCAATACAAAGAAGCAAAAAATCATGATCAATCTTGAGCATGTAGCGATGGAATACCTGCCGGGGCATGAGATATTGCACGATGTCTCGATGACGCTGGAGCGGAATTCCTTCCACTTCCTGACCGGGGCCAGCGGCACGGGGAAAAGCACGCTGCTTTCCTTGCTTTCTTTCCAGTACCGGGCCACGAAGGGGCGCATCACCATGTTTGGGGAAGATGTGACCGCGCTTACCCGCGAGCAAATGCCCAAGCTGCGCAGGCGGGTGGGGATTGTGCTACAGGACTACCGGTTGCTGGAACATATGACGATTGCGGAAAATGTTGCGCTGCCACTGCGCGTGGCGGGCGAGCCGCAGGATGTGATCAATGAGAAGGTGGACGAATTGCTGGAGTGGGTAGGGCTTACGGGCCACCACGACTCAAAGCCCGCGATTCTTTCGGGCGGGCAAAAGCAGCGCGCGGCCATTGCGCGGGCAGTGATTACGAAGCCGGATGTTTTGCTGGCGGACGAGCCGACGGGCAACCTCGATTCGGAACTGGCCTTGCGCTTTATGTATCTGTTTGAGGCGCTGAACAAGATGGGCACGACGGTGCTTCTGGCGACCCATGACGAACACCTGATTTCGCTGTTTAATTACCCGGTGCTGCGGTTGAACGAAGGTAAGTTGCTGAAATCGTAAAAGGTTTTTTGTGGCCTTGCGTCAAAAACCCTTAATAAATCCATGTTATACTGGGTGTTGAAGGTATTTAGGCAGGGTTTTCGATGAGCCATATTCGCAGTATTCTTGAGTCTGTTGCGTCGCATGACAAGAAGCAAAAGGTTTTGCGCCAATATACGCAAGCCATGCCGAAGTTATTTCATGGATATATTCCTTCTGAGTCGGTGGATGTGGCGTATGAGTTGCAGGGGCATACGCCGCTGCTGCGGGATTTGCGCGGGCCTTATAACAAAAAAGCCAAAGAGCCGGCGGATGCGTGGGTGCTTAGCGTCAACACGCTGATGGACAGCTCGGACAATGCCGTGCTTCAGCCGGTGTCGGGCAAAATTTGCAAAGACTTGCGCAAAATCGGCTGTATGTCGGCGATGCATAATGATGTGACCAAGGCGACTGACGGGCAGGGGGAATCCTACCGTTCGTTTGTGGGGATTCCGTGCATGCGGCCTACGGGCGATACGCAGGCGCCAGTTTTCAAGCCGGAGCATGAGTCGCTGAGCCGTGCGGTTTCGTATATGATGGTGGCGCAAGTGCCGGGTAAAGACGGGGGAATGCGCGCCATTGCCACGCCTGCGGAAGTGGCGGAGGTATTTGGATACACAGGGCTTATGGATGCGCTGAAGCCGGAACATGCGGAGCGCTTGCAGAGTAAGCTGGGGCTGGACCTTGGCAAGGCGATGCGGGTGGCGCTGGCTAACGATGCGGATACGGGCGCGAAGCTGATTGTGTATATGATGGCGCATAAGCGCATTACGCCCGCCGAGGTGGAAAAAGATTATGGACACGACATGCTGATACAGGCTTGCTCGCATAGCAATGTGAAATGGCTGCGGGGTTTGCGCGGGTTGCCGGAGGGCACGCTGGCCGATGAGTTGCCGCTGGCAGAGCGCTATTTGCGCCAGCGTTCGATGTCGCAGTCGCAGGTGATGCCGCGGCGTGAAGATGAAACCGGGTCTTTGCTGGTTACCACGCCTCCTTCGCGGTCCGTATGACGCGCATTCTTACCAGTGACGTACTGATTGCCGATGTGATTGCGCCTGTGGAGGGCAACGCGGCGTTGCAGGCGCTGGTGGACACGTACCAATTAAAACCGGGCGGAAAAATTTCGCTGGACGAGGCGCAGGCGCAGGCATTCGCAGAAGCTTTTTCGGGTGTGGCGTATGAGGTGGTGCCGGGCGGGTCTTCGGCCAATATGCTTACCACGCTTTCCAAGCTGATGCCGCAGAAGGTGGATGTGCGGTTTGTGGGGATTGCGGGCGAGGGGGCGCATAGCGCTATTATCCGCGAGTCCATGGCGGAGGCGCATATTGCGCTGCTGCCGGACCATTTGCCGCAGAGCATGGAAGCGAAGGCGGCGACGTCGTATGTGCTGGTGTTTGCCGACGGGCAATGCACGATTGCAACGCGCGCAGGCAATGCGCGGGAGCTGCTGAAGCCTGCAGTTTTTGCGGAACATGTGGTGAAAAATGCGGATGTGCTTTTGGCGCAAGGCTCGCTTTGGCATAAGTTTCATGAGGAATTTGCGGACAGGCTTTACGCGCTGTGCCTGAAGCATGGGCGGCAATTCTGGCTGACGCTGCCCACGCAGGCGAAGCCCACGGCTTCCGAGTGCCAAAAAATTATTCATATGCTGCCCGACGCAACGCTGGTGCTGGGCAATGAGGCTGAGCTGATACGGCTGTTTCACGCGCCGCTGAACGAGGCGGTGCAGAAGTTGCAGCATTTGCTGCAAATGGAAGGACGGCCACCGATTGGGCCGAGCAGGCACGACAAGACCGCGTTTATTACCATGGGCGAGCGCGGGTGCGTGCTGATTACGAAAGACAAGATCGAGCAGGTGGCGGCGCCGAAGATTGCGGCGGGTGACATTGTAAATACCATCGGCGCGGGCGATACGTCGTATGCGGGGTTTGCGGCGGGGTATATTAAAGGATTGCCGGTGCGCGAAGCGGCGCAACTTGGCATGGCGCTGGCGGGCGAAAAATTACGCATTAACGCGGCGCGGCTGCCCGACCCCTACGGCACACTGCGCCAAAAAATTCCGCCGCTGGCGGATTTGCTGGCTGAGTAACGCTTTTTTGGGGTGGTATGCCGCATTTCAAATATATTGATGCGTTGCGCGGAATTGCCATTATGGCGGTGCTGCTGGTGCATTGCGGCCTGCAAAGCGAAATGCCTTTTGATGCCCTGGCGGTGGTGCTGAATGCGCAGCGGGGGGTGCAGCTTTTCTTTGTTATCAGCGCGTTTACGTTGTGTCTTTCGCTGGAGAGCCGCGGCGAGCGGGAACAGCATGTGCTGCGGAATTTTTACATAAGACGGTTTTTCCGGCTGGCGCCGATGTTTTACCTGGCGCTGATAGGCAATCTTATTTTTTGCCGCACCACTACGGGCGAGTGGCTGCCCAAGGGGATGGTCTGGTCCGATGCGGGGCTGGCGCTTTTGGGGATGCATGGGATTAAGCCGGGTATTATCAATACCATTGTGATCGGGGGATGGACGGTTGCGGTGGAGACGAATTTTTACATGGTGCTGCCGTTATTGTTTATGCTGATACGGAATGTGAGAAGCGCAGTTATGCTGCTGTGGATCAGCATGGTGATGTGCGGGAGCCTTTCCTATCTGCTTGGGGTGGCGCACAATGATATATGGGAGTATTTTACTTTCTTGTATTTTCCGGTGGAGTTTCCGGTGTTTTGCATGGGGATTCTGGCGTATCAGCTCTGGCGCTGGATTACGGATTTGCATCTTGAGGCGCGCAGGCGCAGGCGGCTGTCAGGGTGGCTGATGCTCATGGCGGGGGCGATATTCGTGTCGAGCCTGCCTGTGAGCAATGAGAAGCTTTACTGGTCTTCGCTGGCGTTTGTGCCGTTTATTGTGGGGTGCGCGCTGGCGGACTGGAAGCTGATCGTGAACCCGGTGACGGTGTTCATGGGCAAGATTTCCTACTGCGTTTACCTGGTGCATTTTTTTGTGCTTATGGGGCTGTATGATGGGGCGCAGCATTTTATGGTGCTGGGGCCGAACGCGTATAAGGGCAGTGTGGCGGGTTTTTTCCTGCTGCTTGTGGATGTAATATGTATTACGCTACCGCTGGCCTATGGGTTGCATGTTGCGGTGGAAAAACCGGGGATTGCGCTCGGGCGGCGCATTGTGCGGCGCGGTGAAGCATTTAAGGAAGTACGTAATGGTTCGTAAACTACTGGTTTCGGGATTTTTATTTGTAATGCTGGCGGGTGCTGCGCCCATAGCTGCACCAGCGCCTGCGCCGGACCCCAACTGGGGAACACCTTGGGATGCGATGCTGGGCAAGCCGGGCACGAAGGTGGTGTATGGCAAGGATGCGAGCGGCAATGAAACCCGCGAGTTGCGGCTGGCGAGCGGCGTGACGGTGACGCAGATACGCCACGGCAAGCAGGTGCAAAATGTGGAAAATGATGTGAGCGGGCACGGTGCGGTGATGTGCGCGTGGGGGATTTACCTGCAACTGCGCGAACAGCTGGAAAGCTGTAACGCAAGCGGCAATGAACCGCTGAAGAAAAACCTTGATACTGCGATTAGCCGGATCGGGGATTTTATTGTGGCGAATGCTGTGCCACCCATGTCGAAGGCGGATGTGGACGGCATGTTGCAGCAACGCCTAGGGGTGGTGCGCAAGGAAGCGGCAGGGCTGCCGCAAGCGCAAAAAGACCGGCAGTGCAAAGCGGGCGAAACCACCGGTACGCTGCAAAAATTACGCACGATGCCGCAAGCGCAATGGGATAGTAGTTTGAATGATTTGCTGGCAGTGCCGCGGCCGCCCGTGATGAACCCCTGCTTGTAGCGGCTTGCGCAGCGTAGCCTTAATACCTCATTAAGTGTTTATGTGCTAAATGTGGACATTCTTTTATGAAAGAGTTCCCCCTTATATGTTCCATTCCGCGCAAAATGCCGAATTTTCCGCTAAATTAGACGCGCTTGGCCGCGCGCAGGCTATCATTGAGTTCAACCTTGATGGCATCATTCTTTTTGCGAATGCAAATTTCCTGAGTGTGATGGGCTATGCGCTCGAAGACATTGTGGGCAAGCATCATAGTTTGTTTGCGGACCCGGCGTATGCCGCAAGCCAGGATTATAAGGATTTCTGGGCGAAGCTGGCGCGCGGCGAGTTTGAGGCGCGCGAATATAAGCGCTTCGGCAAGGGCGGCAAGGAAGTGTGGATTCAGGCGTCTTACAACCCGATGTTCGATAAGCAGGGCAAGGCGTATAAGGTGGTGAAATTCGCCACCGATATTACGCAGCAGAAGCTGATGAATGCGGATTATACCGGGCAGATCGGGGCGATTGGCAAGTCGCAGGCGGTGATCGAGTTCAACCTTGATGGCACCATCATTACGGCGAATGGGAATTTCCTGAACGCGATGGGCTATACGCTGGAAGAAGTGCAAGGCAGGCATCACAGCATGTTTGCGGAGCCTGCGTTTGCGGCGAGCCAGGAATATAAGGATTTCTGGGCGAAGCTGAACCGGGGCGAATTCGAGACGAAAGAATATAAGCGCCTTGCCAAGGGTGGCAGGGAGGTCTGGATTCAGGCGTCGTATAACCCGATCAGCGATATGAACGGCAAGCCGTTTAAGGTGGTGAAATACGCCAGCGACGTGACCGCGCAGAAGATGGCCAATGCCGATGTGAAGGGGCAGCTGGAGGCGATCAACAAAGCGCAGGCGGTGATTGAATTCAATCTTGATGGCACCATCATCACGGCGAATGAAAACTTCCTGAAAATAATGGGGTATGCGTTGCACGAGGTGAAGGGCAAACCTCACAGCATGTTTGCAGAACCTGCGTTTGCGGCGAGCCAGGAATATAGGGATTTCTGGGCGAAGCTGGGGCGTGGGGAGTTTGAGTCGCGGGTGTATAAGCGCATTGCCAAGGGCGGGCGCGAAGTTTTCATCCAGGCATCGTATAACCCGATTCTGGATATGAACGGTAAGCCGTTTAAGGTGGTGAATTTTGCTGCCGACATGACGGAGGCCATCGGGCTTGCAGACGACACGACGGTGAAGATGCAGAGCGTTGCAACGGCAATGGAAGAAATGTCGGCGTCTGTTGCGGAGATCGGCAAGAATATGGCGCTTTCCAAGCAGGCGGCAGACAATATCACGCAGAAATCCACCTCGTCGGGCGCAAGCAGCGACAGGCTGATCGCCACGATGCAGGCGATGGGTAATATTGTAGAGCTGATTCGCAATATTGCGTCGCAGGTGAATTTGCTGGCGCTGAACGCAACCATTGAGGCGGCGCGCGCGGGCAATGCGGGCAAGAGTTTTGCGGTGGTGGCGTCGGAAGTGAAAAGCCTTGCCACGCAAACGGCGAAGGCGACGGATGATATCGCCAGCGAAATTGCAACGGTGCAGATGCTGTCTTCCGAAGTAGCGGGAAGCATCCGCTCGATTATCGAGGCGGCGAACCAGGTCAGCCAGTATGTAACCGGGGTTGCAGGCGCCATTGAGGAGCAAGGAGCAGTGACGCGCGATATTTCGTCGAGCATCCAGCAGGCATCCACAGCAGTGAATAAAATCTGCGCGCGGATTAAGGGACTGTCTAATTAACCCAGTGCGAGAGCGGGTTTCGGGGCTATGCGCGGTGTTTTAGCACAGGCGTTAAGATTTGCACTATTGCCACATGGCGGAGATTAAAGACGATTTTTGCTTTTTTTGGTTGCTTAATTCGGCAAAAAGCTAAAAAATCGCTTCATTAAAGACCGGGCAAACCGGCACATACCTTAGCAGGGCGTTCCTTAATTCTATTATAAAGGACGCCACAAATGAAAAATTCCCTCTTTACTACCACCGTGCTGGCGAGTGTTGTGCTCGCCGCTATGCCTGCGCAAGCAGCGACCAAGGCCAAGAAAAAAGCAGCGCCTGCGCCTGCGCCCGTTGTTGAGGCGCCCAAGCCTGCGCCTTCGTGGCTGGATGGCATCACGTTTTCGGGTGTTGCGGATGCTGGCTTTACGTTTAATGGTGCGAACACGGCTGATAATAAAAACTTTGGCCGCCTGACGGACGACGAGAACGGCGCGCAGCTGAACCAAATTTTGCTCACGGCACAGCGGCCGATTGATTCGACGCTGAAGACGTATGATTTCGGCTTTAAGCTGCAGGGGCTTTATGGCTCGGATGCGCGCATCAGCCGCACCATCGGGCTTTTGGAAAAGACCGCCGGGCATAACATCAATCAGGTGGATATTACGGAGGCGAATGTACTGGTGCATACGCCGTGGCTGACCGATGGTGGGCTGGACTTTAAGGTGGGTAAGTATGCCTCGTCGGAAAGTGCGGAAACGGTGGATGCTTCGGGCAACTTCTTTTACTCGCACTCGTATATCTTCAACTTTGGCGACCCGTTTTACCATACGGGTGTGATGGGCACATTACATCTTACGCCGATGTGGGACTTGTATGCGGGGGTTGATACGGGCGTGAATACGACGCTTGGCGGCAATGGCGATAATAATGACAGCTTGTCGTTTGCGGCGGGTGTTGGTTTGAATGACGGGCCGGTGACGTCGTTGCTTTCGACGCATATCGGGCCGGAAATTGCGGATAAGGCGATTACCAACGGGTTGCTGCCTGCGCGGGTGAGTGCGGATGGTTCGACGCGTGCGCTTTCGACGCTTACCACGGTGTGGAAAGTGTGCGACAAGCTGACGCTTACCAACGATTTGAACTGGATTTACGACAGTGACCTTGCGGGTGGCGATAAGGCCAATGCGTTCGGCATTGCGCAGTATGGCGTGTATAAAATCAACGATATGTATTCGGTTGGTTTGCGTGGTGAAATCTACCGCGATATTAACGGCGCGTTTGTTGCGCAGTTTGCGGATGATTATGATTTTACGCGCGCGCAGCAGGGGTTGCCGCTTCTTTCCAGCCGCTCGGTGGGCGGTGGCAAGACCACGTATGGTATGCTGACTGCGGGTGTGAACATCACGCCGGATTTGGGTGTGAAGTATTTGCAAGGGCTGCGTTTCCGTCCCGAAGTGCGCTACGACAATTCGTTCCTGACGCGTCCGTTTAACGATGGCACGGAAAAAGACCAGTGGACGTTTGGCATGGATATGGTGCTGACGTTCTAGGATTGCTCTCCAGCAAGAAGAAAGGGCCGGTTTTCCGGCCCTTTTTTTGGCCCTTTTTTTATGCGTCCAGCTTGGGGATGGGCACGGGTTTGCGGTCGGGGCCGATGGCTACGAAGATGAAGCTGCCTTCAGTGACCAGCTCCACTTCGCGCGATATTTTGCGCTCGACCATGGCGGTGACGCGCACCGTGAGGCTGGTGGTGCCGAGTTTTTCGGTGAAGGCGTAGCAGGTGAGGCAGTCGCCGACGAAGACGGGTTTTTGGAAGGAGAGGTTATCAATGGCGACTGTGACCAAGCGGGTGGGGGTGAGGCCGCGCACGTGGATGTAGGCGGCCAAATCCATCTGGCTTACAATCCAGCCGCCGAACATGTCGCCGTCGGGGTTGGTGTCGCTGGGCATGGCCACCACTTTGATGACCAGCTGCGGGTCTTTGTCGAGCTTTAGCATTACGCCGTTTTTTTCATCTGGTCGAAGGATGCCCAGACGCCGCCTTCGCCGTGCCAGTCGCCTTTGGTGGCGCCTTTGGAGTATTCGGTGCTGCGGGCTTCGAAGAAGTTGGCGTGTTCAACGCCGTTGAGCATAGCCGACAACCATGGCAGGGGGTGTTCTTTGGCTTGTTTGTATTCGCCGTTGGTGCCGGTGAAGAAGCCGTATTGGGGGGTGAGCTTCAGTTGGGTCATGCGCCAGTCGCAGATGTAGCGGATGTAGCTTTTGATGTCTTCGGGGGTCATGCCTTCGACCTTGCCGAGTTCAAAAGCCAACTCGATGAATTTGTCTTCTAGGCCGACCATGGTTTTGCCCACGTCAATGATGTCGTCGGCGACGGATTTGGTGACGGAGCCGGTTTCGGCTTCCCACTCGTGGTAGAGGCGGATGATGGATTCGCAGTGGAGCGATTCATCGCGCACTGACCATGTGACAACCTGGCCCATGCCCTTCATTTTGTTGAAGCGGGGGAAGTTCATGAGCATGGCAAACGATGCGAAGAGGGACATGCCTTCGGTGAAGGCGCCGAACATGGCGAGGGTGCGGGCTACGTCGCCGCAGGTTTTGGTGCCGAAGGAGTGCATGTAATCGGCTTTGGCGCGCATGGAGGAGTAGTCCTTGAATGCGGCGAATTCGGTTTTGGGCATGCCGAGGGTTTTCAGCAGCAGGGCGTAGGCATCAATATGGATGGTTTCCATGTTGGTGAAGGCGGCCATCATCATCTGGATTTCCAGCGGCTGGAAGAGGGGGATGTAGCGCTTGAAATAATTGTCGGATACTTCCACGTCGGACTGGGTGAAGAAGCGGAAAATCTGCGTCAGCAAATTGCGCTCGGACTCGCTGATGCGGTCGCCCTGCCAGTCTTTGACGTCTTCGCCCATGGGGACTTCTTCGCCCATCCAGTGGATTTGCTGCTGGCGTTTCCATGCATCGTATGCCCATGGGTAGCGGTCAACGTCGTAGGAGCCGGTTTGTTCGAGGAGTGAGATGGTGCCTTTGCCTTGGAGGTCGAAGGGATTGATGAGGCTGTAGTTGGAATTGGTCATGTGTGTTCTCCGTGATTGGTGCGAGGCGTGCGCTTACTGGCAGGCGAGGCACTCTTCGTAGTCAGTTTTTTCGGTTTTTAGGGCGGAGGCTTTTTCTTCGCCTTTGCCGACTTTTTCGGCGCGTTGGATGGATTTTGAGCGGCAATAGTATAAAGACTTAACGCCTTTTTCCCATGCGGTCCAGTGGAGCATGGTGAGGTCCCATTTATCAATGTCGGCGGGGAGGAACAGGTTGATGGACTGGCCCTGGCAGATGTAGGGGGCGCGGTCGCCGGCGAGTTCGATGACCCAGCGCTGGTCAATTTCGAAGGCGGTTTTGAAGGTGTCTTTTTCATCTACGGTGAGGAAGTCGAGATGCTGGACGGAGCCTTCATATTCCACGATGGACTGCCAGGTGGCGTCGTCGTTTTTGCCTTTTTCTTCGAGGACGGAGGTGAGGTAGGGGTTCTTCACGGCGAAGTTACCGGAGAGGGTTTTGTGGGTGTAGATGTTGGCGGGGATGGGTTCGATGCATGCGCTGGTGCCGCCCGCGATGATGGAGATGCTGGCGGTGGGGGCGATGGCGATTTTGTGGGAGAAGCGGGCTTTGATGCCGCGCTCTGCCGCGTCGGGGCAGGCGCCGCGTTCTTCGGCGAGGGCCACGGATGCTGCGTCGGACGCACGGCGGATGTGGCGGAACATTTTCATGTTCCAGCTTTTGGCCATGGCGGATTCGAAGGGGACGCCCATGGATTGCAGGAAGGAGTGGAAGCCCATGAGGCCGAGGCCTACGGAGCGTTCGCGCATGGCGGAGTATTTGGCGCGGGCCATGCCGTCGGGGGCGGTGTCTATGAATTCCTGCAAAACATTATCCAAGAAACGGAGGATGTCTTCGATGATGAGGGGGTCTTTGTTCCATTCTTCCCATGTGACGGCGTTGAGCGAGCTTAAGCAGCAGACGGCGGTGCGGTCTTTGCCTAAATGGTCGGGGCCGGTGGGGAGGAGAATTTCGGAGCAGAGGTTGGACATGCGCACTTTGAGGCCCAGTTCGCGCTGGTGCTTGGGCATGGATTTGTTGGCGGTGTCAATGAAGATGAGGTACGGCTCGCCGGTTTGCAGGCGCATTTCCACGATTTTCTGGAACAGTTTTCTTGCGTTTACAGTCCTCAGAACTTTGTCGGTTTTGGGAGAGCGGAGGCCAAATTCTTTGTCTTCGCGCACGCATTCCATGAATTCGTCGGTGAGGTTGATGCCGTGGTGCAGGTTCAGGGACTTGCGGTTGAAGTCGCCGGAGGCTTTGCGGATTTCGAGGAATTCTTCGATTTCGGGGTGGTGCACGTCAATATATACGGCGGCGGAACCACGGCGAAGTGAGCCTTGGGAGATGGCAAGCGTCAGGGAGTCCATGACGCGGACGAAGGGGATGATGCCGCTGGTTTTGCCAGCGCGGCCGACGGGTTCGCCCACGCCGCGCACGAAGCCCCAATAGGTGCCGATGCCGCCGCCGTTGCTGGCGAGGAGTACGTTTTCGTTCCATGTGGAGACGATGCCGTCGAGGGAGTCGGAGACGGTGTTTAGGAAGCAGGAGATGGGCAGGCCGCGCTTGGCGCCGCCGTTGCTGAGGATGGGGGTGGAGGGCATGAACCAGAGGCGGGAGATGTAATCATACAGGCGCTGGGCGTGCTTTAAATCATCAGCATAGGCGCAGGCAACGCGGGCGAACATTTGCTGGTAGTTTTCGTTCTCTAATAAATAACGGTCATCGAGCGTGGCTTTGCCGAAGTCGGTGAGGAGGGCGTCACGCGAGTGGTCGAGCTTCAGGTCAATGGGGTTGATGTTTGCTTTGGGGGCGACGGGTTCGGCGGCTTTGCGGTACAGCTCTTTTTGTTCCTGCGTTTCGGGGAACGCTACGATTTTGCGGGTGGGGTCGAAGCTGATGAGGTTGCCGTTTTTGTCGAAATCGTAGGCCTGTGTGAGCATGTACTTCCCCCAGATGATGACCCGTGCATTAAAGCTGCGAAAAGGGCCGCTGCTTTTGCCGGATTCTATTGTTTGCCCAACCGCTTGGTGCGGCTGATGTCACTAGATGTAGTAGTTATATTGCGCTTATTGCCTAGGCGCTGTCAATATCTAGTGTATGGGGAAAATGCAGAAAATGAATTATTCCGCAACGCCAACCTGTTAGGAGCGTTGGGTGTTGTCAGCGGGCTTGTGGCCACGGCTTTGGGCGGCGGATTTACGCGCGGCACGCTGCAACGCATCACGCACCTGGCTGTCCATGCCGGGGTTTTCGGCGAGCAATGCTTCGACGGCGCTGTTGATGCGGGCGTGGGTGGCGGGGTCTTTTTTGCTGGCCTGGGCGTTGATGATGCTTTCGACTTTGCCGTTGCTGGTGCCGGTGTGGCCGCTGTTGGCATGGCCGGTGGCGCCGATTTCTTTGTGCATGGTTTCGAGCGCGGCGTTGATGGATGCTTCGCGCTCAGGGTGGCCGGTTTTCAGGGCGGTGAGGCGGCCCTTCAGGCACTCATATAATAGGTGCGGTTTGGGCGCGGTGAGCATGGGGAAGTCGCCTTCGCTGCCGAGGAAGGTGTTGGTGCGGGGGCGCTTGCGGGTGCGCTCCACGAAGGGGATGACAACGTCTTCGGCGGTGGGCGCTGCTTTGGCGGGAAGGGTGGGGCGCACGACTTCGTCGTAAAATTTGGCGTCGTCAATGGCGATGATGGTTTCTTCCGGCGTTTTGGCGAGTGCGACGACGGAAGCGTGCGCGGTGCGGGTGATTTCGGCGTCTTTGATAATCGTGCTGCGCACTTCGGGATTGGCGATGAGGGCCTGAAGGAGGGAAGCGCCGCTTACGCCTTCATGTTCGAGATGGTTGCCGGTATTGGCGACGCCGTGGGAGGCGAGCCACTCCGGCGTGATGGGGGTGAGGAGTGCTTCATAGCGGTGCGCGTCTTCGATAACTTTGGCCATGCTGTTTTTGGAGATGGGCAGGCGATCGCGTTTTTTGGTGCTCATGGTTTCGACAGTGCGGCGCCCATTCATGCTCAGGGCTTCGTTGCGGGCGGCGATGTCGGTGTTGATGGTTTCGGTGATGGCGTTTATTTCAGCGAAATGTTTTTGATAGAAGGGAAGGGAGCTTGCATCCATGACCG
>JAYULW010000109.1:0-24024 GCA_043763155.1 Alphaproteobacteria bacterium
CCCTTGGTTTCTGAGGCCAAAGGACGCTCCACAACGGCGATATCCGCGTCGTGTGAACTGCTACGCGAAACTGGCTCACTGCCTGACATGGAGCATAACTAGCAACTTGTATCCACAATGTCAATACAGACCACCAGTACCTACTAAGCCTTCAAGCCCCTCCTCTGTGTGTCTTTTCATAAATACCGTCAGGCGAGAACATTTCATGAATCAGGTGAACAAGCCTGATTTATTTCAAAAAAATGCCGTCAAAAATACCGTCAAAAAACTTCGGTTGCCGCAAAATTCCAATCACGTAAAACAGAATTATTTCAACCTATTCAGTATCTTAGAAGAAAAATTCTGCGAATTGATCATACAGCACGCATCGTCAACAGCACTTCTTTAAGAAATTGATTTATATGACATATTTTGCATTCTCGTGAGTATTGCACCGCACCCCCTACTCCCACTCAATCGTCCCCGGCGGCTTTGACGTGACGTCATAGACCACGCGGCTCACGCCCTTCACTTCATTGATGATGCGGGTGGCCGCACGGCCGAGGAAGTTCATGTCGAAGGCATAGAAATCCGCCGTCATGCCATCCACCGATGTCACGGCGCGCAAGGCGAGCACGCGGTCATAGGTGCGGCCATCGCCCATCACGCCCACGGTCTGCACCGGCAGCAATACGGCAAAGGCCTGCCAGATTTTGTCATAAAGCCCAGCTTTGCGGATTTCATCGAGATAGATCGCATCGGCCTTGCGCAGGATATCAAGTTTTTCGCGGGTTACACCACCCGGCAGCCGAATGGCGAGGCCGGGGCCGGGAAACGGGTGCCGTCCTATGAATTTCTCAGGCAAACCAAGCTCTTGGCCGAGCTTTCTCACTTCATCCTTGAACAGTTCACGCAACGGCTCAACCAGTTGCATGTTCATGCGGGCGGGCAAGCCCCCCACATTATGGTGCGACTTAATGGTAACGCTCGGCCCACCCACAACGGATACCGACTCAATCACATCCGGATACAGCGTGCCCTGCGCTAAAAAGTCCGCACCGCCCACGGCGTTTGCTTCCTGTTCAAACAACTCGATAAACGTCTCGCCGATAATTTTGCGCTTCTTTTCCGGGTCGCTCACATTGGCCAAACGCTGCAAGAACACCATGCTCGCATCCACCGTCACCAGCGGAATATTGAAATGGTTCTTAAACAGCGCATTCACCTGGTCGGACTCACCTTCGCGCAGCAACCCCGTATCAATAAAAATACAGGTCAGCTTATCCTTGATCGCCTCATGCAAGAGCGCGGCCACCACCGACGAATCCACCCCGCCCGAAAGCCCGCAGATCACCCGGCCGTTACCCACCTGTTCACGCACCCGCGCAATCGCGCTCTGGCGGAATGCCGCCATCGTCCAGTCGCCCTTGCAACCCGCTATTTTGCGCACAAAATTACGAATCAGCGCACTGCCCTCCGGCGTATGCACCACCTCAGGGTGGAACTGCACCCCGTAATATTTCTTGGCCTCATTGGCAATCGCCGCAAACGGCGCGCCCTCGGAATGGCCGATAACCTTAAACCCGTCCGGCAGCGCCACCACGCGGTCGCCGTGGCTCATCCAAACCTGCTTGTCCTGCCCTTTGCGCCACACGCCTTCAAACAGCGGGCTGTCATCGGCCACATGCACCATGGCGCGGCCAAACTCGCGGTGGTCCGAACCCTCAACTTTGCCGCCCAGCTGCTGGCACATCAGCTGCTGCCCATAACAAATCCCCATCACCGGAACACCCATGGCAAACACCTTGGGCGACACCTTGGGCGAGAATTCCTCATGCACCGACGCAGGCCCGCCCGAAAGGATAATCGCCTTCGGATGAAACGCCGCAATTTCGCTATCGGGAATATTGTAGGGCCGGATCTCGGAGTAAACGCCATGCTCGCGCACGCGGCGGGCAATGAGCTGGGTTACCTGCGAACCAAAATCGAGAATAAGAATACGGTCAGTCATGGAAGCCTTAAAAACCTTCAATAATAATGTGGGGTAGCGCCAGCGCTACTCGTTCAGGAAAAGCTCGATGCGGCGGGCGACGGGCTTGGCAGCCTCTGCGCCGTCAGCAGCGATAATGGCGCTTTCCGTCACGCCGCCATCAACAAGCACCTTCTTTACCACACTAATGCGCTTGGCTGGCAAGTCTTTTCCTTGCGCCGACGAGCCGGGAAGGGCCGCCACATGCAGCACCACCACATAGTCCGACTTACCCTTAACCGAGTTAACCACCTCATTAAGCACGTTTTTACCCGGCACCGACACATCCGCCTTGCCCGTATCGAAAAACACCGCATACGACGCCGTTTCGGTCGCCATTTCCGCTTTCGCGGGCGCAGCCGCCTTCGCCGCCATCTTTTCAGGCTTTGCCGCAGTCTTGGGGGTTGCCGCCGTCTTTTCCGGCATCACGTTATTCACCATCACTTCCGGCTCCGCGTCCGTTGCGGGCATCGCCGCCTTGGTCACTTTCGCCGCCTTCATTTTGCTCGGCATCTTCGCGGGCGCATCGTTCAGCGCATGAATCAGATTGTCACGGCAGAAGGCAATATCGTCTTCCTGCCAGTTTTCTTCCTGCTGTTCCACCCAGCAATCGAAGTAAAACTGGATCTGCGCCGCCTTCGTGGGCGACTTATCCTTAAGCGCCGGGGTCAGCACATCCATCACCCGGATGCGCATCTTATCCAGCTCCATGCGGTTCGCATCCGTCAAATCCCAGCCGTCCAGCTCTTCAGGCCCTGCTTCCTTGCCATACGCAAGCCGCAAGCCCTTATCCGCGAAATACCACGAATCCCGCCAGTCATAGGCTTTTTCTTCCTTGGTCGCGAAATCCATATACATGGCCGAAAGCTGGTTCTGGAACGCGCTGCCTTGCGGGGTCGTGTTCCGCAGCTCTTCCAGCCGGTACATCATGCAGCCCGACGACAGGCCGCTAACCGCTCCAAGCAACACAATACGGCGCATCACAGGACCAAACATGGGCTTCATCTACTTGCCTCCCTTGGCAGGCTCGGCGGTAATGGTAATGGTCACCACCTTGGTATTTTTAGCAATATTGTCGCGGCTCAGCATCACGCCTTTGGCGCCTTCGCGCTGGGTGCGGATCTGGCGGCTGGAAACACCCGCCTTCACCAGCGCCTTCTTCACTGCGGCAATGCGCGCTTCGGTCAGCTTATGCTGCGAAGCCTTGCGGCCCACATAGGCGCGCAGCTCAACCCAGTAATCCTTGCTGCCCAGCTCCGTAAGCTTGCACACCACCTCATCAATATCGGCCTTGTTTTCAGCCGTAAGCTTGGTTTCCTTCGGCGCGAAGGTGATGCTGCGGCGGAACGCCTGCCCATACACTTCCGGTCCTGCCGTTTCCAGCACCTGGTTCAGCGCCGGGCCAAATTCAGAGCCGCACAGCGCTTTGTCCGGCGCAATGCCGTCCACCACCTGCTGCTGCCAGCAATCGAACAAGAGTTGCGTGCGGGCCAGCTCCTTAGGCGCTGCCGCCTTCACATCATCGGTAAGCAGGCGGTTCAGCTGCGAGCGCGCATCGGCCAGCTCTGCGGCCTGCGGGGCGGGAATCGAGGTATTCGGCGCATCCGGCGCCACCGTCACCCCATTAAGCGCCCGAAGGCCTTTGGCGGCAAAATGGTCGGCGGCGCTGCGGCGGCCCTGTTCGGCCTCCGAGTCCGCAAAGTCGCGGTATTCAGCGGCCAGCGCGCCGGGGAAATCATCAGCCGGCGGGTTCAGTTTGCGTAAAGTTGCAAGGTCCGAAGAACAGCCGCTAAGCAGCACAAGAACAAGCAAAGGCGCGAGAATCCGCATGGGGGCTAACAATCCTAAAAAGGCGTTACAAAAACATGCCCATACCATAGTAAGTTTCTTTTCCTTGTACAGCCTGTTGTTTGCTTTCCACCCCCCAAAATGCAAAAGAGTTGCTTTATGTATCTTTTACGCATATATAAGCCGCGAAGATTAACCCCCCCCTATATATTCACGCGGAGATTACCATGAGCAAGCAACGCACTTTTTCGATCCTGAAACCCGACGCCACCGAGCGCAACCTTACCGGCAAGATCAACGCCGTGTTTGAAACCAACGGCCTTCGCGTGATCGCGCAAAAGCGCATCCGCATGAGCCGCCTTCAGGCTGGCGCGTTCTACGGCGTGCACAAAGAACGCCCCTTCTACCAGGAACTGGTTGAGTACATGGTATCCGGCCCCGTAGTGGTTCAGGTGCTGGAAGGCGACAATGCCGTGGCCAAAAACCGCGACCTGATGGGCGCCACCAACCCCGCAAACGCCGCTCCCGGCACCATCCGTAAAGAGTTCGCCGAATCCATCGAGCGCAACTCCGTGCATGGCTCCGACAGCGCCGAAAACGCCGAAACCGAAATTCGCTTCTTCTTCAGCGATACCGAAATCGTCGGCTAAATAACCGTTGCTGTAAGGCTCCGTTTTGCGTTAGCTTATGACGCATAACGCAAAACGGAGCCAGCAACCATGCCCACCACTTTCCTGCGCCTTTCGGCCTGCCTGTCATTAGCCCTTTTGTGCGCCTGCTCCTCGGATTCGCTGGGCAAATATGCGCGCGGCAACTGGCAGGGAACCGCCGACGAACAGCGCGACACGGGCGAAAACCCCAGCTACCCCATCACCGTCATCATCAACGACGACGAACATGTCGTAGTTGACTACCCGACCTACCATTGCTCCAGCAAGCTGGTGCGCCTGCCATCATCGGACGGCCACGCTGAATTCCGCGAAGAAATCACCAACGGCACCCAGAACTGCATAAGCGGCGGTCTGGTAACCCTACTGGTTGACGAAAACGACCACAACAAACTCTCCTTGCGCTGGAAAATGCGCAAAGCCGACGAGGATCATGGGCTGACCTACGTGGTGGCAACGCTTAACCGCGTCCCCCCGTCCGATCCGCGCTCCATCATCTTCTTCAACGACGATTCGTCTAAATACTAAATAACAGGCTGCATAAGGCTGCCCTGCGCATCGCTGGCGCCAGCCACCACCACCTTGTCATCCACCACCGAAAGCCGCCCCTCGGCCAGTAGCCGGAGCGCCATCGGGTAGCAGCGGTGTTCCTGCTCCAGCACCCGCGCGCCCAGCGTCATGGGCGTATCGCCCACATGCACCGGCACCACGGCTTGCGCAATAATCGGCCCCACATCCATCTCCGCCCGCACAAAATGCACGCTGCACCCGGAGAATTTCACCCCCGCCGCAATCGCGTCCTTGTGCGCCTGCACCCCCTTGAACGAGGGCAGCAGCGACGGATGGATATTGATCAGCTTATCGTGCCAGCGCGCAACAAACTCTGGCGACAATAGCCGCATGAACCCCGCTAACGCCACCACATCCACCAGATGCTCATCCAGCAAAAGCTGCATCGCATCGTCAAACCGCTGGCGGTTGGCATAAGGCGTATGGTCCAAAACCAGCGCCGGAATACCCGAATCCTTTGCCCGCGTCAGCCCAAACGCATCCGCCTTGTTGGAAATCACCACCACAATCTCAGCCGGAAAATACGGGTCCTTGCACGCATCAATCAGCGCCTGCAGGTTACTGCCGCTGCCCGAAATCAAAACACCAACGCGGCATTTACTCACCCGTAATCACCGCGTGCTTACCGCGCTTCACCACCACCCCAAGGCGCGTCACTTTTTCGCCTTCCTTGGTAAGTGTCTTGCTAATCGCCTCAGCCGCGTCGGCTGCCACAATCAGCACCATGCCTGTACCGCAGTTAAACGTGCGGCGCATGTCGCTCATCGGCACATTGCCCGCCTTCTGTAACCATGCGAATACCGGCGGCAACGCCTTGGGCATCTCGCTCAAATCCACGCCCAGCGTCTTGGGCAACACGCGCGGGATATTTTCAAGGCCACCGCCCGTAATATGCGCCAGCGCCCGCACCTTGCCCGGATACGCCTTAAACACCTTCAAACACGATTTCACATACAGCTTGGTGGGCGTAAGCAGCACATCCCCCAGCGTCTTCTTGCTGTCAAACGGCGCCTTGGCCTTATAGTCCAGCCCATTAAGCGCCATGATATGGCGCACCAGCGAAAACCCGTTGGAATGCACCCCGCTGGACGCTAAGCCCAGCACCACATCGCCCACCTTCATGCCTTTACCCGGCAGCAAATTTTTCCTGTCCACCGCACCCACCGAAAACCCCGCAAGGTCATATTCGCCCGGCTTATACATGCCCGGCATTTCAGCGGTCTCACCCCCCACCAGCGCGCAACCCGACTCCGCGCAACCTTTCGCAATGCCCTGCACCACGGTGGCCGCAGTCGCCACCGAAAGCTTGCCGGTTGCAAAATAATCAAGGAAGAAAAGCGGCTCCGCGCCCTGCACGATCAAATCGTTCACGCACATCGCAACCAGGTCAATCCCTATGGTTTCATGCTTGTTCAGCTCCTGCGCGATCTTCAGCTTCGTGCCAACACCGTCCGTCGAGGAAACAAGAAGCGGGTCCTTATACCCGGCCTTTTTCAGATCGAACAACGCGCCAAAACCGCCCACACCGCCCATCGTGCCCTTGCGTTCCGTCGCTTTGGCAAACGGCTTGATGCGCTCCACCAGCGCGTCGCCTGCGTCAATATCTACCCCTGCTTGTTTATAGGTCGCTGCTTTGGCTTTTTTCATTTCCGAATCCTAACTGGGATAACTGTCTGGCAAACGGGGCAATTACCGATTGCGGTTACGGCGGGTTTTGAGTATGACTAATAGCGAAGTATTATAAAGAGTTGTACAAGCATTCAAGCCTTAACCATGCAACACCCCAAAAAAACACGCCTGCTCATCAGCCTCCTTGCCTTCGCGGCTCTGGCGCTTTCGCCTTTTATCATGCCCGTTCAGGCCCTTGCTGGCGAATCGCTGGTAAATAGCGAAGTACAGGTAGACGTGTCGGGCAAAGACGCCGCCGACGCCCGCGAACAAGCCATGACCAAAGCCCAGCTCGACGGCCTCACCGACCTGCTGAGCAAGCTCACCTCCCCGGAACAGGTCCGCGTCATTTTATCGGGCCTTGAGCCTGCCAAAATCAGCTCCATGGTGCGCTCCACCGAAGTGCTCGACGAAAAAATATCCAGCAACCGCTACCGCGCAACCCTCATGCTCACCTATGACGGCGACGAAATCAGCGGCCTGATAGATAATGGCGGCGGTGCGGCCACAGCGCCCGGCCAGCCCAAACAGGCAGCCGCCGTCGGCTCCTTCCTGATCGTCCCCGGCTACGAAGAAGACGGCGTGCAAATGCTCTGGGAAGAAGGAAATCCCTGGCGCTCCGCCTGCAAGGCCGTGGGCCTTGAAGTGGCCAGCGGCGATATCGTCGTTCCCTTCGGCGACAGCGCCGACGCCGCCGTCATAGACTCCAAAACCCTTGGCTCCGCCAATTACGCAACGCTGCTTCCCCTCACGGTCCGCTACGGCGTGAGCGACATCGTGATCGTGCAGGCCAAATACACCCACACCCCCGACCCCCAGCTTGAAGTGATCAAGCGCCGCGTGAACCGCACCCAGAACGAAGTAAACGTGCTGTCCTACCGCGCCGATCCGCAGGAAACCAAGGAAACCCTGATGATGCGCGCCGCCCGCGACATCGCAGGCCAGATCGAGCATAAAAAGAACGAAGAAATGGAAACCGTCAAAGCCGTGCAGGGCGGCGACCGCAACACGGTCATGATGCTGGCCTCCATCACCACCTTGAATTCATGGACCGAACTGCGCACCAAAATGTCGGCCCTGCCCATGATTGACCGCCTCGAAGTGCTGGCCATTTCCCCCCAGCAGGTGGATCTGATCGTCCATTTCCGTGGCACGCCGGAGTCGCTGGCCAATGCGCTTACCGCGCAAAATATCCGCCTCCAGCAAAACCCCAACTACTGGGTAGTCTCGCGTGACTAAGCGTGGCCTTTTCTGGGGTGGCATCGCGCTTGCCTTCCTCGTGTTCATCTTCCTGATCCACACCATTTTGCTGCCTTTCGTGCTGGGCATTTTCATCGCCTATTTCCTAAGCCCCGCCGCCGACCAGCTGCAGCGCACCGGCGCGCCCCGCAGCCTCGCAACCTTCATGGTGCTGGGCGGCTTCTTCCTTGGGCTTGCGCTCATCATCGTGCTCATCGCCCCCATCGTCGCCACCCAGCTTTCCGGCCTCATCCACGCGGCGCCCGGCTACCTGCACGACTTCCAGGTCAAATACGAGCCGCAAATGCGCGCCCTTCTGGGCCTCGACCCCGAAAGCGGCGAAGACCTGCAATCCAACATCCAGTCCACCCTCACCGACCATTCCGACACGGTGCTCAAATTCGCTGCGGGCTTCGCAGCGGGCATCTTCCAGTCCGGCATGGCCATCATCAATTTCTTCTCGCTCATCCTCATCACCCCCGTGGTTGCCTTCTACCTGCTGTATGATTGGCACCAGATCATTGCCCGCGTAGACAACCTGCTTCCCCGCGCCCATGTCCACACCATCCGCCAGCAAATCCGCATCATTGACAACACCCTCTCCGGCTTCGTGCGCGGCCAGCTCAATGTCTGCCTTATGCTCGGCACGTTTTACGCCATCGCCCTGTCCTTCACCGGCCTCAAATTCGCAATCATCATCGGCCTTGGCACCGGCCTTCTGGTCATCATCCCTTATGTCGGCATGTTCTTCGGCATGAGCGTGGGGCTTGGCGTCGCCTTCTTCCAGTTTGAAGACACGCACAAACTCCTCGTCATCTTAAGCATTTTCGCCGTGGGCCAGATCATCGAAAGCAACTTCGTAACCCCCAAGCTGGTCGGCGAAAAAGTGGGCCTCCACCCTGTCTGGATTATTTTCGGCATGCTCTCAGGCGCGGCCCTTTTTGGCTTCGTGGGCGTATTGCTGGCCGTGCCGCTCACCGCTGTGGTGGGCGTCCTCATCCGCTTCGCCATCAGCAATTACCTGCAAAGCGGCTACTATAACGGCGAAGCAAAACCGCTCCTCAAACCCTGAGTCCGGCCATGTCGCAATACGCGCTGCCCCTGCCGCATTCGCCCCTGTTCACCGAAGAAACCTTCCTTGTCTCCCCCAGCAACGAAGTGGCCCACCGCATGCTCACCGCATGGCCACAGTGGCAATCCCACGCCCTGTACCTCGCAGGCGCCCCCGGCAGTGGCAAAAGCCACCTGAGCCATATCTGGGCTGCCCGCGCCCAGGCTAAAATCGTCGCCGCCACCGCCATCCCCGAACCCGAAAATGCAAACTGGCTGGTCGAAGACATCGAAAAACTCACCGATCCGCGGCCCCTCCTGCACCTGTACAACGCCACCCGCGAAAACGGCAAAAGCCTGCTTATCACCGCGAGCATAGCCCCCGCCCAGCTCACCATCACACTCCCCGACCTTTCCTCGCGCCTGCTGGCAACCCCGCTCGCCACCATCTTCATGGCCGACGACACGGTGCTGGCCGCCGCCATGCGCAAGCAATTCGCCGACCGCCAGTTAAAAGTGGAAGAAGAAGTCATCGCCTATTTGCTGCCGCGCATGGAGCGCTCGCTCTCGCAAATCCAGGCGCTTGTTGCCCGCATAGACGAAAGCGCCCTGCAAACGCACAAAAACATCACCGTGCCCTTCGTGCGCGGCCTGCTCAGCGAAGACGGAAAGCTGCTATAAACCCTGCTCTACCCGGATAACCACACGCTCATTCAGCTTGCGGTTCACAATAATGGCATTGCCATTCACATCCAGGTTCGGAACCTTCGGATGCGTCACGCCATACCCCACAGCGCTCAAGCGGGAAGGGGCCAATCCCTGCTCAATAAAAAACCGCACCACATGGGCAGCCCTAGCCGCCGAAAACTCCCAGTTCGTCGGATACTGGTCCGTGCTCACCAGCAAATCATTGGTGTAGCCCTCAACCGCAATGCGCGATTCTAAAAAATCCGCTTCCTTCAGCTTCGCCGCCAATTCCTGCAAAGCAGGCACCATCGTCTCATCAAAATCCGCCGATTTTTCCTTGAAGAACGACACGGTCGAAAGCTCCAGCACAATGCTCTTATCCGTCTTTTCAATCGCCACATCATTCAGGATATTCTTGGCCTCAACCACCGCCTGCAACGAGCGGAACAATCCTTGGAACGGCGTGGTCAGGCTCACCGAGCCAAACTGCCCCGTCACCCCGTCTTTAATGGCCGAAAGCTTTTCTTTCTTAGGCTCCGACACCGATACGAAAATAATGAAAAACCCCAAGAGCAGCGTAATCATGTCCGCATAGCTCATCAGCCATGAATCCACATTATCTTCCGCCTGGTGTTTATGCGGGGGGATCATGCCGCATTACCCGACGTCGAAGATGCAGCCGGTGCCGCATGCTGCGCCGCCAGCGTCGCCCCATAATTTTTAAGTTGCGAATCAAGGTCGAAATGAATCGCAGGGTCAAGGAAGCTGTTGAGCTTATCCTGCATATAGCGCGGGCTTTGCTTCTCCGCCAGCAGCACCAAACCTTCGGTCATCATATAGTTACGGAAGCGCATGATATCCTGCTTCTGCATCAGCTTGTCAGCAGCGGGCAAACAAAACAGGCGCGCCGTAATAATCCCGTACAGCGTGGCCAGCAACGCAACCGCCAAACCCATGCCGATCATAGACATATCTGCCTGAATATTCTGGAGCATGATCACCATCCCCACCAGCGTCCCCACCATGCCGAAAGCCGGAGCCGTAGACGCCATATTCCGAAGCACGGTCACAGGCGCAATACTGCGCTCAAAATCCGCCTCAACAGCCGTATTCATCATCGCCCGGATCACCTCCGGCTGGTACCCCGTCACCACCAGCTCCACGCCGTAGCGCAAAAGCGGTTCCTTGATCTTGGTCCCAATCTCGCCCTCAAGCCCGATCAGCCCTTTGGAATGCACCAGATACGCCCATTTGATCAGCCGCATAATCTCCGCATTCAGCCCCTCGCGGGTGGCGGCGGGCTTCTGCACCATGTTCCAGATCGCGCCAAATGCCAGCTGCACATAGCGGGCCTGATAGCTCATGAACGCGTTGGCAATCGTCCCCCCGATCACGATCAGGAAGCCTTCCATGCTCAAAAACGAGAGGTAATTGTTGGTTCCATGGGCAATCGCGCCCAGAATCAGGCAAAAGCCGAAGACAGTGCCAGCCACGGTGGCTAGTGAAACAGAACGGACAGCACGCTCCATAGGGCGGTATTTCCCGAAGTTTTTAGTGTATAATGTCTATGAAACCATTTATGGGTTAAAAAACAGCCAAGAAAGGGTTGTGTTTTGGTAAGTTTTTAGCCAAACATAATCTAATTCAGGAAGATTAACATATGCGCCCCCCCATTATCGGCATAACGCTGGACTACGAGGAAAACGGCGGCTATTCGAAGATGCCATGGTACGCCCTGCGCGAGAATTATTGCAGCTCGGTAAGCACATTCGGCGGCATTCCTTTCCCGCTGCCCCACGAATTAGGATTAATAACCCATTATCTCGACCTGATTGACGGCCTCGTGGTCACCGGCGGCGCGTTCGACGTTGCCCCCGAACTCTACGGCGAAGCCACCCAGCACGAAACCGTGGTAACCAAAGCCCGCCGCACCAAGTTCGAATACGGCATGGTGCAGGGCGCCATCCAGCGGGGCATCCCCATCCTTGGCATCTGCGGCGGCCAGCAGCTCCTGAATGTCGTCCTCGGCGGCACCCTCATCCAACACATCCCCGACAGCATTCCGGGCGCGCTGGAACACGAACAAAAGAACCCCCGCACCGAACCCGGCCACGAGGTAAAGATCGCCGCAAACACCCTCCTTGCCCGCATACTCGGCACCGAGAAAATCGCCGTCAATTCCGCGCACCATCAGGCAGTGGCCGCCCCCGCCCCCGGCAGCATCGTCAACGCCACCGCCCCCGATGGCGTGATCGAAGGTATCGAACTCACCGGCCATCCCTTCTGCATCGGCGTGCAGTGGCACCCCGAATATTTCGTGACCGACGCCGACCGCAAGATCATGGACGCCTTCGTCACCGCCGCCAGCCATAAGGCCAAAGCCGCATGAGCGAAAAAGTTTACAACGAATACACCTCCACCATCACCTACCCCGGCGAACGCCTGGCCAAACGCATCGCCCGCGCAGGGCTATGTTCGCGCCGCGAAGCCGAGCGCTGGATCGAGGAAGGCCGCGTCAAAGTCGGCGGCAAAGTGGTCAAAAGCTCTGCCCTGAACGTGCAGGAATCCGACAGCGTGATGGTAGATGGCAAACTCCTGCAAACCAAGGAAGTCACCCGCCTCTGGCTCTACAACAAGCCCGCGGGCCTCATGACCACCCACAACGACCCCGAAGGCCGCAAAACCGTATTCGACTCCCTGCCCAAGGACATGCCCCGCGTGATCTCGGTCGGCCGCCTCGACTTAAACTCCGAAGGCCTGTTGCTGCTCACCAACGACGGCGCACTCGCCCGCAAGCTCGAACTCCCCAGCAACGGCTGGATCCGCCGCTACCGCGTGCGCGCTTACGGCGGCGTCACCGAATCCATGCTTCAGGGCATGAAAGACGGCGTCACCATTGACGGCATGCAGTATGGCAGCGTCGAAGCCGCGCTCGACTCCCAAAAGGGCGACAATAGCTGGTTCACCGTCTCCCTGACTGAGGGCAAAAACCGCGAAATCCGCCGCCTGTTCGAGCATTTCGGCTGCAAGGTAAGCCGCCTCATGCGCCTGTCCTACGGCCCCTTCATGCTGGGCGCACTGCCCAAAGGGCAAGTGAAGGAAGTGCAGGGCCGCGTCATCAAATCCTTCATCAAGCTGTAATCATGCGCATCATCTCCGGCAAACATCGCGGAAGACGCATCGAACTGGGCAAGGAAGCCGCAAACTTCGTGCGCCCCACCTCCGACTTCGCCCGCGAAGCCATCTTCAATATCCTGACCCACAGCAACCTCGGCACCGACGGCCACCCCTTCATTGATCAGGACGTCGCCGACATCTCCTGCGGCACCGGCGCGCTGGGCCTTGAGGCCCTCTCACGCGGCGCGCGCCACATCACCTTCGTGGATAAATCCCGCGAAGCGCTGGTAAATGCCCATTACAACGCCGAGAAAATGCACGAAATAGACAACGTGGATTTCGTGCATGCGGATGCCACCAAGCTCCCCCGCGCCCGCCGCCCGTTCGCCCTTATTTTCTTAGATCCCCCCTACTTCAAAAACCTCGTCGAAGACTCCCTCAAAAGCATACATGCCGGCGGCTGGCTAGCCCCCAACGGCCTCGTCGTCGTCGAACACGGCAACAAAGAAAAAATCACCATCCCGCCCCAATACAAGCGTATTGACGAGCGCAATTACGGCCGCGCCGTAATCAACCTCCTGAAACTGGCTTAATAGGCCGGACAATCCTCACCGACCAAGCAATCACCCCCGGAGGAGTCCTACACGACGACTAGCCGCATTGAGCGGCGCAGCATGCGCGGCACTTGAGCGCACCTTCTAAAAGAAAATGCGCGGCGCTTGTGCGCACCTTTTAGAAAAACATGCGCGGCGCTTGAGCGCACCTTCAATTAAGATCTATGCTGTAATCCTGCGGCGCATCCTTTTCAAACGCCAGCGGCACATTAATGCTCTTCACCATGCACTGCGCACCCACCTTGTCTTCGCAGTAATAGAACGTGCCCTGCATCTGGTATTTATTGCCCACCCGCGCCGGAATACTCATCCGGTTCTGCTGCAAATGCGCCCGGTCGAACGTCACCACCGCCGCATTATTCTGCACCAGGTCAAACACCGCCAGATAGCTCGGCGCATCCTTATTGATATGCCAGCCCGCCTTCAACCCCAGCGTCAGCCGTATCGGCGTGTTAGACGCCAGCACCAGCGGGTCGGAAGGGCTCATCGTATTGGGCAATTCATCGGCAAGGGCCGCCGCCACCGGCTTCTGCGTTTCTTCCTGCACCTTGAAGGTAAACACCTCCTGCGTCATCAAATCCACCGCCCGGATCGCCCGGTTATTCGCATCGGCCACATACAGCATCTTATCGCCCAGCGCCAGGCCCGAAGGCTCGTTAAACTGCGCTTTCGCGCGTTCGCCGTTTTCCACGCCGCGCTTGCCCGTGCCCGCATAATCCTCCAGCACGCCCTTGTCGGTATCGTAGCGGCGAATCGAATGATTATACGCATCGGCCACAAAAACACCCTTCGCGGTTGCAACCAGCCCCAGCGGGTGCTGCATCCGCGCCACGGGCCGTGGCCCCGGCTTATAGCCAAAATCAAACAGGCCCGAACCAATCAGCGTATGCACCTGCCCCTTTTCCACCACGCGCAAAGAGCTGGTTTCCGCATCCACGAAATACAACTTCCCGTCAAACGCCGAAACACCGCTGGGCTGCGCCAGATGTGCGCTAAGCAGTGCGCCGTCTTCCAGCCCCTCATCGCCCGTGCCCGCCAGCACACTGAGCGTCTTCTTCACGACATCATAGCTCCAAAGCTGGTGCAGCCCCGCCATCGCCACCACAAGATGGCGATCATCGGGGTAAAACGTAAGATCCCACGGAGAAGCGATAGACACCTTCAGCGCCGGCATGTTCCTGCCCTCATACACATGCCCCTGCGCCCCGTCGCCTGCAATGGTGGTAACCATGCGCGTTTTCAGGTTCGCCTCGCGCAATTCATGGTTGCCGGTATCGGCGATATACAGCGAATCCCCCTTCAGCGCCAAACCCTGCGGCGTGTTAAACCGCACATCTTCAAAGCTGCCGTCGGCCCGTCCCTTATTGCCTGAGCCGATCACCTCCAGCACCTTGCCATCCAGCGCCGTAATCAGGATGCGGTCATGCCCGGAATCGGCGATCACCAAAGCCTGCTTACCCTTATAATCCGCATCCACCGCAAGCTTTCCGGGGAAGCTCAGCTGGCTGTAACCTTCCTTTTCTTTTTCCAGCTTCAGCGGCAGGCTGTCAGCGCGGATCTTGCCTTTGAAGTCCTTGCTCACCCGCTCGATATCTTTTTCCATCTCCGCGAAATGCCGTTCGCCCGAATACTGCGCCACCACCTTGCCATTGGGGTCAATCAGCACGAAGGTGGGCCACGCCTCCACCTTAAACGCATTCCACGTCGCAAAATTAAAATCATTTACCACCGGGTGATGAATGCCATAGCGCAAAATCGCCTGCCGGATATTTTCCGTTTCGCCCTCGTTCTTGAACTTGGCCGAATGCACCCCGATCACCGTCAAATCATGCGAAAATTTGGTCTCAAGCTGTCCCAGCTCCGGCAAAATCTGCATGCAGTTAATGCAGCAATACGTCCAGAAATCCAGCAGCACCAGCCGCCCATGCAAGTCTTCAGGCAGCAAAGGCCGCGAGGTATTCAGCCACCCATGCTGCTGCGTAACCGTGGCAAACGCGTCCATCGGCTGCTTCACAATCGCCACGTCCGCTTGCGTTTTTGCCTGCGCCAATGCGGGCAAAACCACCAGCCCCAACGCCGCCACACCTGAGATTATTGCCTGTTTCATACCCATCTATTCGTACGCCAGCCCTAAAAAGTTACGCCGCATCCACCTGTTTATCCGGGTGCGCCGCCGCAAACGCCGCAAGGCCCGCGCACCGCGCATCAATGGCCACCAGCTTCGGAAACAAATGCATATCACACCCAAACCGCCGCGCATTATACAACTGCGGCACCAGGCAGCAATCCGCCATGCCCGGCGCGTCGCCCGCGCAAAAATCCCCCTGCACCAGCGCCTCAAGCGCCAGCAACCCCTTGGTAATCCAGTGCCGTATCCACGCCGTCTTCTGCGCCTCGCTCACCCCCAAAGCCTCACCCAAATAACTCATCGTGCCGGAATTCCCAAGCGGCGCAATATCACACGCCACCGCCAGCGCCATCGCCCGCGCCTTCGCGCGCGAAACCGCATCCAGCGGCAGCAGGGCAGGGGAGGGATGCACCTCGTCCAGATACTCCATAATCGCGATGGACTGCGTCAGCACCTCGCCCGAATCCAGCACCAAAGAGGGCAAAAGCATCTGCGGATTTACCTGCGCATAATCGCCCTTCTGCTCAGCTTTGAGCAAATTCACCGGAATAATATCGCTCGAAAGCCCCTTAAGCCCCAGCGCAATCCGCACCCGGTAGGAAGCTGAACTGCGGTAATAGCTATAGAGCTTCATATTTCACAATCTTCTGCTCAATCGCCCCAAACACGCTCAACCCCAGCTCGTCCACCATCTCAATTTTCACCCGGTCGCCAAACGACATGAAGGGCGTGGTGCTTTCCCCCGTTTCAATCTTCTCCAAGGTCCGCTTCTCCACAATGCACGAAGACCCGACCGAGCGGTCCTTGTTGGAAACAGTCCCCGACCCGATGATGGTCCCCGCCGACAAAAACCGCGTCTTCGCCGCGTGCGCAACCAGCGTCGGGAAATCAAACACCATATCCACGCCCGCATGCGGCCGCCCAAATTCCTTGCCGTTATACGAGCTGATAAGCGGCAAATGCACCCGCCCGTCCTGCCAGTGCTTGCCCAGCGCATCGGGGCTTACCGCCACCGGCGAAAACGCCGTGGCCGGTTTCGACTGCACAAACCCAAACCCCTTGGCAATTTCGCTCATCGCCAGATAACGCAGCGACACATCATTCACCAGCATCACCAGCTTGATATGCTTTGCCGCATCAGCAACCGTTACACCCATCGGCACCGCGTCGGTAATCACCGCCACTTCTGCCTCAAAATCAATCCCGTGCTTCTCGTCCGGCAGCACCACATCGTCGCACGCCCCCAGCATCACGTCCGACGCGCCCTGATACATCAGCGGGTCTGTCCAGAAGCTCTCCGGCATCTCCACCCCGCGCGATTTACGAACAAGCTCCACATGATTCACATACGCCGACCCGTCCAGCCACTGATACGCACGGGGCAGGGGAGCCGCGCACTGCGCTGGCTTAAAATGCATGAACCCACCAATCTCCTCAATGGTATTCAGCCCCTCATACGCCTTCTCCAGATGGCTGGAAACCGAACTCCAGTTCTCCAGCGCATACTGCATCGTGCCCGCAATACCTTCCACTTCCACATACCGCGAAAGATCCCGGCTCACCACCACCAGCTTCCCGTCGCGCCCATCTGTTTTCAGCGTCGCTAATTTCATTTCTTTTCCTTCCAGCTATCCACATACCCCGCCCATTCCACGTCCTGCGCGTGGGGCGAAACCTCCACCGCGTCACGCGTATCAATCATCACCGCAACCTCTTCGGTGTGCGTCTTGGGGGCTGTCATCGAAGCCTTAAACGCCTTCGGGTGCGGCCCGTGGCTAAACCCGCACGGATGCAGCGTCACCATGCCCGGATGAATATTATCCCGGCTGAAAAACTCACCCGCATGGTAAAAAATAATTTCATCGAAATCATTGTTGGAATGGTAAAACGGTACCTTCAATGCCCCCGGATCGCTCTCGATGGGCCGGGGCACAAACGTACACACCACAAACCGCCCAGCCAGAAACGTCGTATGCACCGAAGGCGGCAAATGATAGCGGTGGCTCGTAATCGGCCGAATATCGCGCCAGTTAATCTTCACCGGCAAATTATCCCCGTGCCACCCCACCGCATCCAGCGGGTTATACGGATACGAGACCGTGGAGAACCTGCCATGCCGTTTAATCACCACCTGCCACGGCGTCTCGCCCTGCTGTGCCTTAAACGCCTCATCAATAACAGGCGTATCCAGCATCGCCGGATCAAAAATCGCATGCCCCCCCAGCATCCCCTTATCGGGCAGCCGGTAGCTGTCATTATTCGCCTCAATCAGCAAAAAGCTGGCCGCGCCCTTGCATTCCACCCGCCAGCAGCTCCCGCGCGGCAGCATGATGTAATCCCCTTCCGAAAAGGCCAGATGCCCAAAATCGCAGAACAGATCGCCTTCGCCCGAATGCACGAACAGCAGCTCATCCCCATCCGCATTGGTCACCAGCTGGCGCATGCTGCCTTCGGTCCGCCAGAAGCGGAACTTCATCGAGGCATTATGCAAAACCGTTTTCGCCCCCCACGGCGAGTTCTCCAGCCCCTTCAAAAGCGTCAAATCAAACGCCCGCGGCCTATGCTCCCCCTCCCACGAAACCCAACCCGTAGGCGGGTGCGCGTGGTAAATATGGGAGGTGGGGCCAAAGAACCCCTCCTTGCCGAATTCGCGCTCATACGTGCCTTCCGGCAAGTCGCAGTGTGCCTGCCTGCTGGCAGTGCCTTCAACCTTAGGGGTAGGTATCCATTTTTTCATAAATAAAATCGTTATTTCAAATGATTGAAAACCGTGCTAATGCTATCTCAAAGAAAAAGGGATTTCAATCCCTATGGGTTTCACAGCGCGGTACGTAGCCGCAAATCAGACAGGCCAACCTATGCGCTCTAAAATCCTCCTCCCTTTGCTTCTCCTTGCCTCCCCCGCGTTCGCGCAGGAAGCCACTCCCACGATGTCGGCAACGGGATTTTCGCAAGACGGCGACGCAATCCCCGCCCTGCCGCTCAAAGTCATGCAGGCAGGCGGCATCGGCTACATCAATGGCGGCATCGGCGACGAAGAAACCCGCCAGGTCCATGCTCAGGCAGGCAACTACAACCTGCACATCATGCTCTCCGACCCCAAAGGCGAATATATCAGCAATGTGCATGTGCGCGTGCTGGGCGGTGAGGCCGCCGTGCTGGATGTGGCCGACGCTGGCCCCTACCTCTACGCCAAGCTCCCCCAAGGCAGCTACACGCTGGAAACCACCAGCCCCGGCCAGCCCCCCAAGCAGGAAGCGATCACCATTGGCGCCACCGGCACAGTCAAAAAACACATCCTCTACGACCAGAAATAATTCCCTCGCGGATCATAAAAAAGGGAGCCACCCGGCTCCCTTTTTTATGATCCCTGCAAACCCTTATGCGTTTTGCAATTCACCCAGAACATTCATGAGTTCGCGGTATTCGCCCTTGCTCATGCCGCTATCTTCCTGCGATACGGTCTCACCCACGATCATGCGCTTGACCACCGCCAGACCCTTGGCCGAAATCGCAGCACCGCCCATGCGGTAATCCATAAACGCCTGATACGTAATTGGCACCCATGCCTTCAGCAAATCCAGCATGGCTTCCGCATAGACCCGGATCTCATACTGCGCATGCGGGTCCGCCCGGAGCGAAAGAAAATGCAGCAAATTCTGCAAATCAATCTTCCAGTACCACTGCGTGTAAAAATTCACCGGCAAATTCATGCGCGCCAATTCCCGCGCCAGCCCTGTGCGGCTCTCATCCAGCACATTACCGTCCACGTCCTCGTTCAGCATTTCTTCGTAATGCTTATACGCCGTCATCGCGTCCTGTTTCAGGAAATCCAGCGCCTGTGCTGCTTCCGCTCCCTCAAGCACCGAACCCCGGCCCTGGCGGTTAGACTGCGACTGCGCCGCCAGATGCTGCTCCTGCGGCACGTAAAATTCCTTATCCATGATGGAATAGCGGCCGGAATATTCGTTCACATTGGCCGTGCGGTGGCGAATCCACTGCCGCGCCACGAAAATCGGCAGCTTGATATGGAACTTGATTTCGCACATCTCAAACGGCGTGGTGTGGCGGTGGCGCATCAGGTAATTAATCAGCCCTGCATCCTCATTCACCTTGCGCGTGCCCCGGCCATACGAAACACGGGCCGCCTGCACAATCGCCGAATCCGTGCCCATATAATCAATCACCCGCACGAACCCATGGTCCAAAACCGGGATGGCCTTATAAAGCTGCTCTTCCAGCGCGGGCGAAACATCGCGGCGGCTAGGGTTCTGCACCTTGCGGATTTCTTCAATTTCAAGCGCTTGCTGCTGATTCAGGGGCATCGTAAGGTCTACCTATGTGAGTGAGTCAGTGGTTAATGTACACAAACATACCCAAACGCCAACGACAAAATGCCCAAGCGTCACCGAATCTTAATTTTATTCCCGTACCATAAAGCGTTACACTAAAACCTGAATCCAACAGGAGCCGTCCCCATGAGCGAACCCAAGCGTTTTGACCCAAAGAATGCGCAAGACATCAAAGGCTTGCAGGAAAAGCTCAACGCCCTGAACGCGCTGAACAAGGACAAGCAGCCCGCCCTTGAACTCACCGGCAAGCTCGACGAAGCAACCAACGACGCATGGCTGCGCTTCAAAAAGGAAGTCTTCGCCGATAGCTCTTTAAACAACGGCTACCTCAAAGACCGCTTCAAACTCAGCGCCCCCCAAGGCATGGACCGCGACAAGCCCCCCGCCGAAATCGTCAAATCCGTGCAGGAAAAGCTGGGTGTGAAGCCAACCGGCAGCATGGACGAAGCAACCAAAGCCGCCATCAAAGACGACAAATCCAGCAACTGGATTGACGCCCGCATCAATGACGGCGCGCTCGAAAAGCTCGACGCCGAAATCAAAAGCCGCAACGCCGCCAAAGGCATGTCCGCCACCACCATCATCATGGGCGCAGCAGCCGTTGCCGCCGCAGGCGTGGCCACCGCCGCTGCTTTCGGGGCCTTTAGCGCCGCCAAAGACGGCCCCAGCCGTTAAAATTCCCGCTAAAAAAGCCACATTTACGCATATTTTACGGTAATTAGCCCCCAAACCCCTTCACAAATGCAGGGCGCGGGCCTATATTGATAGCGTTACTTCGGTAACTATGGTGATAAACGTACGTCAGAATAAGCGGATTGGACCCGGGGGCAGTACCCGGCGCCTCCACCATCAAAACCTGGGTGTTACAGGGATTATGGGGGCGAATCAGGCTCGACAAACGTAATAAAGGGCTTATTTTTACCCGGCAAGATACCGCCGTATAATGGATCACAATTGTAAATGCTAACGACAACGTTGCATTTGTTGCCGCTAACGACAACACCGTCGTAGCAGTCCGCGTTGCAGCCTAACGGCGAACGCGTACTCTAGCGAGTAACTCGGTCATTGGAACGGGTACCGGGAAACAGCAACCCGTTCCGCCTCAGTCCGCGCAAGCGGACGGGATAAGGACTAAAATACTAGGGGTCTTGCAAACCCTACGCACTTGAAGCACACTACGCCTAACGCAAAGAGAACGAAAAATGACCGACGACCAGCTCCACTACCCGCTCCTGATTGACCAAGCCATGCGCGGCGTGGTGCGTGAAGTATTGAAGCGCGTGCAAAACAGCGGTCTGCCCGGCGAGCATCATTTCTACATTTCGTTCCTGACGAATTTCCCGGGCGTAAAAATGTCCGAGCAGCTCAAAAGCCGCTACCCCAAGGAAATCACCATCGTCATGCAGCACCAGTACTGGGATTTCAAGGTCGAAGAAAACATGTTCACCGTCACGCTCAGCTTCGGCGGCGTGCCTGAAAAACTGCTCATTCCCTTCGCAGCGCTCACCGCGTTTGCCGACCCCAGCATCAAATTCGGCCTGCAGTTCCAGCACTCCGAAACCCTGATGGACGAACTCGAAGACGTAACCATCGAGTTACCCCAAGACCTCGCAGCCGTTGCCGACGAAGGCACCGCCGAGATTATCTCGCTGGATTCCTTCCGCAAAAAATGACCTCGCCCAATCCTTTCATGCAGCTTGCGCTGGGCCTTGCGCGCACCGCCCGCCCGCGTGAAGTCCCCATCGGCGCGGTGATCGTTTCCGCCGACGGCGAAGTCTTAGCTGCCACCTACAACCTCACCGAAACCAGCTCCGACCCCACCGCACACGCCGAAATACTGGCCATCCGCGAAGCCTGCGCCAAGCGCGAATCCGCCCGGCTCCCCGATTGCGATATGTATGTAACGCTGGAGCCGTGCCCCATGTGCGCAACCGCCATCAGCTTCGCCCGCATTCGCAGGCTCTATTTTGGGGCCTACGACCCCAAGGGCGGCGGCGTCGAGCATGGCCCGCGCATTTACACGCAGCCCACCTGCCACCACAAACCCGAAATCATCGCAGGCCTCGCCGAAAGCGAATGCGCAGAACTGCTCACGTCCTTTTTCAAAGAGAAGCGGGCCTAAAGCCCTTTTTCGCTCGCCTGCGCGCGTTGCGCATCCAGCGATTCGCGGTGCTTCGTGCCGCATTCTTTCACAATGGTAATATGCACCTGCTTGGTAACCACAGGCCCGGCAACTTTGGCAGCGCCCGCAGCCGCTTCCGGCTTTTTGCCGTCAAACATCTTATCGAAAAAGGGCCGCGCCGCTGCGTCCAGCGCGCCAAACGCGCCAAAGAAAACCCCCGTCCACATCACCGGCGTTGCCATGGCATGCGCCACCGCAACCTCGCCTAAAATAGCGGGTCCTAAGAGCGTTGCCAGCGGCGGCGCCACCAGCGCCAGCGCTATCCCCACAGCAAAAAACAACGCGCCCGCTTTTGCAATATCCTTAAGCATACTTCCCCTCAATTGATGGCCAACACTATACGCCAAACCCCGCCCCCTGCCAAACGATAAGTTAACGCATTAACTTCTGGCCAAAATCCGGCACATAAATTGCCTCTTTACCCCAGCCAGTAGGCCATATTCAGGCCAGCCAGTAGGCCATATTTAGGAAGGATTCCGCCATGTCTATTACCGTAGCCAATGCCTCCAACACCACCATCGTCTCCTCCAAAACCGCAACCACAACCACCCAGACGGGCAGCTTCACCACCATCCTCGACGGCCTGACCACCAGTGCGCTGGGCCGCCCCAGCAGCCTCGCAGCCCTTGCCGATTATTTGAAGTCCGATGAGGGCGCAGCCGTGGTTCAGGACCTGAATGTTCAGGCCGAAAATGCCGTATCCCATATCAATTCCCTGCTCGATCAGCTCTTAAAGGCCAATAACATCCAATTATCGGGCAAAGTTACCATCGAAATAGACCAAACCGGCCATGTTTCCGTTTCAGATGGCGCAGATAAGGCCAAAATCACCCAATTATTGAATGAAAACCCCGAAGTTGCCCAAGCCATTCGCCATGCGGCAAGCCTGCTGAAACGCGCTGCCCTGATTGACATGTACGACGCCTATCTCCAGGCCTTCTACAAAGCCTACGCCAAGGGCGGTATCAAGGCCGCAAACGAGGTCAGCGAGAAGTATTTTGCCCTCACCACCAACTTTACCTACAGTTTCGACCCCAAAACCGGCTTCCAGATGGATATAAATGCCCAAAAGGTCGAAGAATACCTCAAAAACCTGCCCGACCAGCTCTATCATGATCCCGACGAAGACGAGCAGGCGCCGCGCAAAGCCCATAGTTAAATAGTGGGGCTAAAGGCTTGCTGTCGCGCGTCTGATGCATTACATATCGTGGCTCTGAAAAACCCAGAAACACCGGAGCATCCCATGGCCGCATACCAGTATATTTACGTAATGAAAGACTTAACCAAGGCTTTCCCCGGCGGCAAAAAGATCCTCGAAGGCGTGTACCTCTCCTTCTTCCCCGGTGCAAAAATCGGCGTGCTCGGCCCCAACGGTTCGGGTAAATCCACCCTGCTCAAAATCATGGCCGGCCTCGACAAAGAATATAACGGCGAAGCATGGTCCGCCGACGGCGTGAAAATCGGCTATCTGGAACAAGAACCCAAGCTCAACGAAAAAAAGAACGTGATGGAAAACATCATGGAAGCTTTGGGCAAAAAAACCGCCCTGCTGGAACGCTTCAACGAAGTCTCCAACCAGCTCGGCGAAGTGACCGACGACGATGAAATGAACAAGCTCATCGAAGAACAAGGCGAACTGCAGGAAAAAATTGACGCCACCAACGGCTGGGACATTGAGCGCGAAATCGAAATCGCCATGGACGCGCTGCGCTGCCCGCCCAAAGACGCCGACGTCACCAAGCTCTCCGGCGGCGAGCGCCGCCGCGTTGCACTCACCAAGCTGCTGCTCGAAAAGCCCGACATGCTGCTGCTCGACGAACCGACCAACCATCTTGATGCCGAATCGATTGCATGGATGCAGCATTTCCTCGAAGAATATCCCGGCACCGTGGTGATGGTCACCCATGACCGTTACTTCCTCGATAATGTCACCGGCTGGATTTTGGAACTCGA
>JAYULW010000110.1:0-8348 GCA_043763155.1 Alphaproteobacteria bacterium
GGCTCATACGCCCGAAGCGCGGCCCCATACGGCGTGTCCGACACCAGCGCGCCGGTAATATCGGCCCCCGCCACATTGCCAAACACCCATTTAGGCACATCGAATTTCGCCAAATCCCTCTGCACCAGCCCTTGGCTATCCACAATCATAATCCGGTCCTTGTATTCCGGGAAATGATTGCGGATTTCCGCCGGAACAAATCCCGCCTGCTTCAGCAAAATCGTCAAATGCCCCATCTTTTCCATCCACTCCGGAATATGGTCATCCACCATATGCTTCAGCAACTGCGCTTGCCCAAAATCTTCCGTCTCCCGGTACAACGCATTGCTCAATTGCGCATAGGGAAGGGCCGCCACGTCCGAAAGCGCCAGCGCCTTGCACCCATAAGTTGCATGCAAATCAATACGCGTCACCGCCATAAAATTTCCAAACACCACCACCGCCAGCGTCAGGCACGCAACATCCCCCCACTTGCGAAATAGCTGCAAAACCCCCATCACCGCGCATATGCAATGCAGCGCCACACTCGGCATAAAAGCCCGGAACTCCACCATCCAGTCCCCACCGCGCAAAAACAGCGCCGCCACATAGGCAAGCAAAACCCCGCTCACCACCAGCACGCCCGAATCCTGCAAAATCTTAGGCCGCGCAAACCGCATCACCCACACCCACGCTGCATACCCCAGCCCAAAGAGCTGCACCCACTCCAGCGGCCCGCGCAGGTAGTAGCTCCGCACATAATCAAACCCTGCCCACAGCGTGCCCAGCGGGTCCAAAAGCACCGACGCTTTGGCATAGGCCGGGTTCGGGAACCAATAGCCCAAATACCCCCGCACCCCCATCAAGCCCGCAAACACCAAAAGCGGAAACCCAAAGCCCAGAACACAAGCCCGCCGTGCATTCCCCAGCGGCATCACCAGCAAAAAGAACGCATGCAAAACCAAAAACCACCCCGTTTCCGGCCGCACCAGAACCAGCAGCGCCAGCGCCGCATTGCATAAAATATTCGCCTTGCGCGTATACCCTCGGCACAACGCCGCAAAGCTGCACACATACCCTGCCATAAACAGCGCGTAATACGGTTCTTCCAGCAACCCTTGCGCCCACACGATGAATGGCGGCGAAACCATGGTCATCACCACCGCCAGCAACATGCCGTAAGGCGCGGCAATCAACGCCCGTGCGCGCAAAAACACCAGCAGCGACGCAACCGAAGCCCCAAGCCCCATCAGCTTATACAGCAAATACGCATCGTCGCCTTCCAGCCGGTAAGCCAGTGCCGCCGCCAATGTGCCGATAATGCTCGAACTCATTTCCTGATACTGGAAATTGTAATTCACGAACCAGCCCGCATCCAGAAGCGCCCGCCCGCTCCACAGCATGATGTTGATGTCGTCATGCCCTGTGCTTCGGCACGCATATGCGAACACCATCAGGCAAAAGATCACCGGTATCAGGAAGCTGGAAAGGAGGTAGGCAGCGCGGGACGAAAAAATCCGGCCCGCCATCATCATTCGTCGCCCATCTTGAGCGCGGCCAAAAAGGCCGATTGCGGGATATTCACATTCCCGATTTCGCGCATCTTCTTCTTACCCTTTTTCTGCTTGTCGAGCAGCTTGCGCTTGCGCGAAATATCGCCGCCATAGCACTTCGACAACACGTCCTTGCGCATGGCCGAAATCGTCTCACGCGCAATGATCTTGCCGCCAATAGCCGCCTGAATGGGGATGGTGAACATATGCTTGGGAATGAGGTCTTTCAGGCGTTCGCAAAGCCTGCGCCCACGGAAATCAGCTTGGCTGCGATGCACGATCAGCGCCAGCGCATCCACCGGCTCGCCATTCACCAGAATGCTAAGGCGCACCAGATCGCTCTCAGTGTATTCGGTGATTTCATAATCGAAACTCGCATACCCCTTGGAGCAGGATTTCAGGCGGTCGTAAAAATCAAACACCACTTCGTTCAGCGGCAATTTATACACCGCCATGGCGCGCGTACCCACATAGGTCAGGTTTTCCTGAATCCCGCGCTTTTCCGTGCAAAGCGACAGCACGTTGCCCAGATATTCGTCCGGCGTCATGATGGTGGCGCGAATCCACGGTTCTTCGATATATTCAATCTTCGTCACGTCCGGCATGTCGTTGGGATTATGCATCTCCATCAGCGTGCCGTCGGTAAGCTTCATGCGGTACACAACGCTCGGCGCAGTGGTAATCAAATCAAGGTCGAACTCGCGCTCAAGCCGCTCCTGAATGATTTCAAGGTGCAGCATGCCAAGGAACCCGCAGCGGAAACCAAAGCCAAGCGCGGTGGAGCTTTCCGTTTCAAACTCAAAGCTGGCGTCGTTCAGGCGCAGCTTGCCGAGCGAATCTTTCAAATGCTCAAATTCGCTGGCATCCGAGGGGTACAACCCGCAGAACACCACCGACTGGCTGGGCTTAAAGCCGGGCAGGGGGAATTCAGCTGGCCTGCGCTCTTCGGTAATCGTGTCGCCCACTTTGCAGTCGGCCACCTGCTTAATGCCCGTAATGATGTAGCCCACTTCACCCGGCAGCAATTTTTCCACCTGGATTTTCTTAGGGGTAAACACGCCAAGCTGGTCCACATTCTGCGATGAACCGTTGCTCATCATGCGGATTTTCGTGCCTTTGACCAGCGTACCTTCCTTGATGCGCACCAAAATGATAACGCCCAGATACGTGTCATACCAGCTATCCACCAGCAGCGCCTTCAGCGGGGCGTCAGCGTCGCCAACGGGTGCGGGCAGGCGGGTCACGATGGCTTCCAGCGTTTCCTTGATGCCGATACCGCTCTTGGCGGAAATAGGCACAGCGTCGCTGGCGTCAATGCCGATCACTTCTTCGATCTGTGCCTTCGCGCGCTCAATATCGGCGGCGGGCAAATCAATTTTATTCAATACCGGCACCATCTCGTGCTTGGCGTCCATGGCTTTATACACGTTGGCAAGCGTCTGCGCTTCCACACCCTGCGACGCATCCACCACCAGCAGCGAGCCTTCGCACGCGGCCAGACAGCGGCTCACTTCATAACCAAAATCCACATGCCCCGGCGTGTCCATCAGGTTCAGCGTGTAGGTTTCGCCGTCGTTGGCCTTGTATTGCAGGCGCACGGTCTGGGCTTTGATGGTGATGCCGCGCTCTTTTTCGATGTCCATCGAATCAAGCACCTGCTCGGTCATTTCGCGCTCTTCCAGGCCGCCGCACACCTGAATCAAACGGTCGGCAAGCGTAGACTTGCCGTGGTCAATATGGGCGATGATGGAGAAATTGCGGATCTTGCTTAAGTCATGGGTCATAGGCTGGTTTATGTAAGGGAATTCAGAGCCACCCGCAAGCCTAATAAGCAAAACCACGGTAGGGCAGGGGGGTAATACAAGTAAATACAGCCACCTAGCCAGTAAAACCCGTCATAAATCTTTCACACACAACACCCCATTTCCCTTTATACTGAAACCATAGCGCAAACCCGCACAACCTAAGGCCATGCTGGACCTAAACGATCTCACCAACACCCTCGCCAAAATTGATGTCTATGAGCCGGGCACCGAGCTTGGCTATCAGGCCAAGCGCAGCGGCATGATCTTCGCCGCGCGGCGCACCGCCGACCTGATGGCAGGTGTGGCCGAAGGCGGCGCCGAAACGGTTGCTGAAACCCTTGGCAGCACATTAGGCGGCACGCTCGAAATGGTGGTGGGCGCCGAAATCGCCCGCGACGTCGGCGCATTCGCCGGAGCCTTTGGCGGCAAAATCATCGGGCTGCTGGGGGTAGGGCTGGCCGCGGGCGTAAGCGCCAGCTTCGCGCAGATGGATTACCTGCACCAGAAAAGCAACATCAAGAATTTCTACAAAGCCGAGCTGGGCGCAAAACTGCACAAAGACCCCAAAACGGTGACGGTCGCCGACATGGAAAAAATTTCCAACGACATCCCCATCCTCGACGAAGAACTCAAGCGCGCCCGCAAGCAGCGCAATTTCAGCGTACCGTTGGCCGTGGTGGCAACGCTTGCCTCCTTCGCCGCCGCAACCATCGCCGTGCCCGCAATCGTTGCTGCGCTGGAGCTGCCCGCGCTGGTGGGCCTCGCGGGCATCATGGTGAAGGCCACCGTGTCGCTGGTCACGTATTTTGCGGTCAAAACCCCGCTGCAAATGATCGGCAGCAAAAAGCTGGGCCTGTATGAAGAAACCGCTAACGACCGCATCTTCAACTTGAAATGCGCCCGCAAAAAAGGCTTCTCGGTAACCCCCGAACAAGTCCTTGGTGTTTTCACCAAAGCCCACCCGGAACTCGACGCCGCCATCACCGCCGCCGCCGGAAAACCCTACGACCAGCTGGGCCCCGCACAAAAACACGCAGTCACTGGCCAGCTCGAAGAACGCATCCCCCTGCAAGCCCTCGCCGATGGCATAAACTCCGGCGCTATGAAAACCACCGAACTCGCATTCGTCGTCTCCGGTCAGTCCTCCGGCGTGCGCCTGCGCCCTGTGGTAACTGCCGCTCCCGTGCCCGAAATCACCACCGAAATCACAACCGAGCAAACCACCTTCCGCGATAAATTCGCGCAGGCCAAGCCCGTAAGCTATACCGAGCGCCTCGACGCCGCGCCCGAACCCACCCGCCAGCTTACCTAAATTTGTATTTGGCATTTCCCCCGTTTTCGCTAGGCTGCACCCCCTATGCATTTCCTTGCCAATCCTGCGCGGTTCATCCGCCTTTCCGATAAGCTGCTGCCGTTCTTTGTGGCGGCAACAGTGGGCCTGCTTGCCTTCGGGCTGGTGCAGGCGCTCGTCATTTCCCCCGCCGACTACCAGCAGGGCGACACGGTCCGCATCATGTATGTGCATGTGCCCGCTGCCTGGATGAGCATGATGATCTACAGCGTCATGGCCCTCGCCAGCGCCTCCTTTCTTATATGGAAACACACCCTCGCCGATGTGATTGCCCGCGTAAGCGCCCCCATAGGCGCAGGCTTCACGCTGGTAACCCTCGTCACCGGCTCCCTCTGGGGCAAGCCCATGTGGGGCGCGTGGTGGGTCTGGGACTCGCGGCTTACCTCGGTTTTGGTGCTGTTCTTCTTATATATAGGCTATATCGCGCTGTCCGACAGCTTCGCAAGCGCCGAGCGCGGCAAGAAAATCTGCGCCATTTTAGCCCTCGTAGGGGCGGTGAACCTGCCCGTTATCCGCTTTTCGGTTGAGTGGTGGAACACCCTGCACCAGCCCGCAAGCCTGATCAGGAGCGGTGGCGCGGCCATTGACCCCTCCATGCTGCTGCCGCTTTTATCCATGGGTCTGGGCTTCACCTGCTTCTATGCCGTATTGCTAATGATTCGCGTTAAAACCGCCCTGTTACAGCAGAAAATTCGCCGGTTGCAGTTTTCCAGAACCTAGCCTATATACATGCCCTGCTGAGTTGATTTAGGAGATACCAATGACCTTCGTGGTGACCGATGCCTGCGTAAAATGCAAATACACCGACTGCGTGGAAGTATGCCCCGTGGATTGCTTCTATGAAGGCGAGAACATGCTGGTCATCAACCCCGACGAATGCATTGATTGCGGCGTGTGCGAGCCTGAATGCCCCGCCGAAGCCATTCACCCCGAGTCCGACGAACTGCTCAAATGGGTGGAAGTGAACCGCGAGTACGCCGCCAAATGGCCTAACCTCACGGTCAAGAAAGACGCCGACCCCGACGCCGAGGCAAATAAAGGTATCGCAAATAAATTTGATACTTTATTCAGCCCAAACCCCGGAACTGGCGCGAAATAGCTTTCCTAACGTCCTGATCTGACAACTGAACTTGCATCTTGGTAACCCTTTGCAAGTAATTGTTTCTTTTTCGTTAAATTTATGGTAGATTAACGTCTGTTTTTTAGGCACACCCCACTTAGTGGTGTATCGAGTTCCAATTAAACACAATATGTAGTTTAACTAGCTGTGGCCTCACCATAGCAACTTAGAGCTTAAGGAAATACCATGCCCCAGACCGCCCGTAAAAAAGTAACCGTTAAGGCAAAAGTAAAAGTAGCCCCTAAAAAAGCTGTAAAGCCCGTAGCAAAAGCAGCCGTAAAAAAGACCGCTGTGAAAGCGCCCGCTAAAAAGCTGGTCGCCGCTACAAAGCCCGCTACCAAAATGGCTCCTAAAAGCTCCGCTAAAAAAGCGCCCGTCAAGGCTGTTGCAAAAGCACCCCTGAAGGCCGCTCCGAAAGCTATCGGTAAAGCTATTGTAAAGCCCGCTCCTAAGGCAGTTGTTCCTGCTCCTAAAATGGTGGCAAAGCCCGTCGCTAAGGTAGAAGTGAAAGCCGCTCCTGCACCGAAGGCCGCACTCGCAAAGTCCGTCTATAAAGTAGGCGTGCATGTGGTGTACCCGACCCACGGCGTTGGCAAGATCGTGGCCGAAGAAACCCAGATGATCGGCGATGTTGAACTCCGCCTGCTCGTGATCTCGTTTGAAAAAGACAAGATGACCCTGCGCGTACCCGTTCACCGTGCAACCGCCGCTGGCCTGCGCCCCGTAAGCAGCGTGGACCAGATGAAAAAAGTATTCGCCGCACTCAAAGGCCGCGCCCGCACCTCGCGTGGCATGTGGTCGCGCCGTGCGCAGGAATACGAAGCGAAGATCAACTCCGGCAACATCTTCTTCATCGCCGAAGTAGTACGCGACCTCCACCAGAACGTGGACCAGTCCGAGCGCTCCTACTCCGAACGCATGATCTATGAATCGGCCCTGTCCCGCCTGGTAGGCGAACTGGCCGCCGCTGAAGCCACCGACCACAAGACCGCTACCGATAAGCTGATGAAGCTTCTCCGTGGCAAAGTGGCCGCAGCCGCAGCAGCCGCCGCAGTGACCAAGGAAGCCGCATAAACGCTTTCCAAAGCCAATGAAAAGGGCGCCCCACCGGGCGCCCTTTTTGTTTGTACCTGATTTATCAGGTTTTTTTAATAGTCACCATTCTGTCATTTGTACGAAACCCGGTAAAACGCTAGGATAGCCCTAGTAAACCAACCCATGCGGGGGCATTGTGGCCAAAGAACTCGCCTTAAAAGTGAATGCGGAACCGACCATCTTCAACAAGGAGATGATCATCGGCACGTTCCTCCTGCCCATCCCCATCGTAGGCTCGTTGGTGGGCGGCTATATCGGCAAAAGCCGCATGAAAACCGAACTGGAAAAAGGCCGCGTCGTGAGCGACGAACCCTCAGCCATCAACAAAGATACGCTAATGGGCGGGCTCTTGGGCGGCTTCCTCGGCGGCGGCCTCATCGGCAACGCCCTCGGGCTTACCGCAGCCGTAGCCTTCGGCCCCGAAGTGGGCTTGGCAGTGCAGGCCATCTCCGCGCTCATCGGCGTGGCCACGGGCGCATATGTCGGCAGCAATAGCGGCGTATCGCGCCAGAAGAACGACTTCCAGAAAGCCAAGCACCAGGAAGAAGAAAAAAGCATCAGCAACGTGATGGGCCGCGCGCCGGAGCGCGAACAGGAAATGGGCAAGGGCAAAGACTTCGCTATCAACGTGGACCTGAGCCGCGAACAGGCCCAGCACCACAACCGCTAACATCGCACACCATTAAAAAAGCCCGGCAAATGTGCCGGGCTTTTTTTTGTTTACGCTGCTTTCTTTTTCTTCTTAAGCAGCGGGGCCAGATATTTGCCCGTGATGGATTCCTTCACCTTCGCAACATCGTCCGGATTGCCGGTAGCCACCACCGTGCCGCCCTTATCGCCGCCGCCGGGACCAATATCAATCACCCAGTCCGACGTCTTGATCACGTCGAGATTATGCTCGATGCATACAATCGTATTGCCCGAATCCACCAGCTTATGCAGCACGCCAAGTAATTTGCGGATGTCGTCGCTATGCAAACCAGTCGTCGGTTCATCGAGAATGTAGAGCGTGCGCCCCGTCGCGCGCTTGGAAAGCTCCTTGGCAAGCTTGATGCGCTGCGCTTCCCCGCCCGAAAGCGTGGTCGCCGATTGCCCGATGGCAATATAACCCAGCCCCACCTCCTGCATGGCGATCAGCTTTTCGCGGATGGAGGTCTGCGCGGAAAAGAATGCCGCACCTTCATCCACCGTCATTTCCAGCACGTCGGAAATAGACTTGTCCTTATAACGGATCTCCAGCGTTTCGCGGTTATAGCGCTTGCCGTGGCACACATCGCACTTCACATACACGTCCGGCAGGAAGTGCATCTCGATCTTGATCAGCCCGTCGCCCTGGCAGGCCTCGCAGCGCCCGCCCTTCACGTTGAACGAAAAACGCCCCGGCTGGTAGCCGCGCGCCTTCGCTTCCGGCAGCGCCGCAAACCAGTCGCGGATAGGCGTAAACG
>JAYULW010000111.1:0-18287 GCA_043763155.1 Alphaproteobacteria bacterium
GGTAGGCGTTGTGCTGCCGAGCATGCGTGGTGAGCAGGAGCAGAAGTTTGAACATATGGTCGGGGCATGGAGCAACCAGCCGGGCTTGGAAATGGAATATCTGGGAAAGCCCGAGCCCACGCTTAAGACCATGCAGCATCACACGCGCGAGCATATACGCATTATGCATACCGGGTCGGGCTACATGCCGGAATATGGCATGGTGCCGCTCGATGATGCGCTGAATCATATTGACGGCCAGCAGGAACATGAGCGCCGCGAATATAAACAACGCATCGCCAGCGACCCGGTATTATACAAGGAAGCAGAAGCCGCCTACAACGAATCGCTGAAATCGGGCGGCCTGCGCGGCAAGCGCGACCCGATGACCCGCAGCCGTGGCGGCGACAGCAGCGGCGGCAGCACCGCGTAAGCCAGCTATTGATATTGCCTGATTTTATATGCACGCCCGGGGTTCATTTCCCGGGCGGTTGCTTTTTGTGCGAATAATCGTTAAAAAGGCTTAAGCGGAAACCTTAGCCCCCCCCCTGGGGGCACCCATGCTGATAGCCAAAGATTATACCGTGTGCAGGAGGGGGATTTCCACGGCAATTTAATCTTTCGAAAAACTCCGCAGAAAATTGAGGAAGCCTGATTCTGCTTCTAATTTTCCTTCTGAGAATATTATATGACTCACATATTTCATTGAGCTGCTGGTTCCTAATTGTGTGCCAACTTTGACGTCTAGGATATTACCTATCTTCTCCGCGGCAGCGGGCGCTACAACAAAAACAGTCTTTGTCTCGCCAGCACCTTGCGCGTCCACACGATCATACTTTTGCTCTTTTTGGAATATTCCACCCGTTACTTGCAAATAAATTCGCTCCTCAGGATTTGCATTATACCGCGAATGAAAATTTTCAATTTTACTTAATGCTATTGCAAAGCCCTCTTGATCAAAAAGATGTGCGATGACAATTGGAATTCCAAAATCCTTCTCCCAAGCGAATAATCTCCCTAAATCTTCTAATTTTACCCAGATATTAGGGGCTTTGGGTAGTTCCGCATTTTTCAATGGTCGCTTATGCCAACGCTCATCTGTGCGTGGGATCCAGTTTCTATCCTTCATTTCTTTGGCTTTGTAGGGTGAAAATTCCACCTCCAATGCAACAAGGACTTTCTTCAACAAACCCGGCAACTCTTTATTTGTATCCAGTTTTACTCTATCTTCCCAACTCAAAACTCCATCTTGCAGGAGTAATTTTTCGCGAGAGGTTAGATGGGCTGAATCAAAAACCAGCAAATCTGGCTCTTTGTAATTGTTTCGATCATAAATCAAGTTTTGCCCCTCAGGGACAACTGTTGAAAGCCCATACCTTATAATAACTAATCCATATTCTTCGTTTAGATTATGAATAAGCAGGTCTTCAGCCCAACGGCTTGTATTAAATCTATGCTGGAAATCAATTCCCCTACCCTTCATGACCAGCTCCGCATTCCACCCCTTCCAAGAGTTTGGATACTGAGATAGATAAAGCTTCGGCAATCCCTACCAGTACATTGAGGGTAGGATTTCGGTCGCCGTGTTCAATAGAACTCAGATATGTTACATGCATACTGGCGCGAAACGCTAAATCTTCTAATGTCCATTTTTTTGACATGCGCAATTGCCGCACACGTTTTCCTAATGCTTTACTGGGTGCACCATGTGCCCGTCTTGATGATTTTTTTGTGCTCATACAATAGATAGCTATATTCAGCTAAAAAAATGGACCATAGACTTTAAGTAAAAATTGACATTGTCTGATAATAATTATTTATATAGAAAATGTTGGATCCTACCTCGCAAAAATTACCTACAACTTGGGCGCCACGTGAAGAATTGCGCGAGAAAGGACAATTCTGGACTCCCTCATGGCTAGCTAAAACAATGGCTTCGTGGGCAACCCAGAACGAGCCTAAGGTCCTTTTTGATCCTGCGGTTGGTCCGGGCACATTTTTTGCGGCTGCAAAAGCAATTGGGTATAAAGGCTCGTTTGCCGGATTTGAGTTACATCCGGAAGTTCTGAATAAGCACGATAAATCCTTATTAACCGGAAAAGACTTTCGAAATGTTATTGAAGGCGATTTCATAACATCTGCAGCAATAAAGCAGTTTCCAGCCATTATTTCTAATCCCCCTTATATTAGGCATCATCGCCTTACTATAAAAGAAAAAGAGGGATTACGTAAATTAGCCATCCAGTGGCTGGGCTTCCCGATTGATGGACGCGTTGGGTTACATATTTACTTCTTATTGAAATCACTTGAAATGCTAGCACCTGAAGGCCGCCTAGCATTTTTGCTTCCTGCAGATGTTTGCGAAGGTGTTTCATCAACTCAAGTTTGGGCAAATATCTGCGAGAGATTCCGGTTAGAGGCCGTTTTGACTTTTGCACAGAAAGCTGCGCCTTTTCCACAGGTAGATACAAATGCAATAGTTTTTTTAATTTCTAATCGTACGCCGTCTAAATCTTTTCGCTGGATAAAAGTAAAAGAGCGTGACCCAGAAATTATTCTTAAAGCACTTCAAGAGCCAAGAGCTAAAAATGATTTATGCATAAAAAGAGATCTGGTCGAAGGTCTTCGTACAGGCTTATCACGCCCTCCCATGCCAGTTATGGAAGGTGTTCCCTTATCGTCCTTAGCTAAGGTTGTTCGTGGAATTGCTACCGGTGCTAATGAAATGTTTTTCTTAACAGACAAGCAAATATCTGATTTCAACTTGGATAAACGTTATTTTATCCGAGCAATTGGACGCACCAGAGATTGTATTGATGATATTTTGACGCCTGGCCACATAGAAGCACTTGAGCTAAAGGGGCGAGCGTCTTGGTTATTAAATCTTGGGGAAGAAAAATTTGATACTCTCCCAGCCAGTCTTAAAGCTTATCTTGCTGAGGGAGAAAAACAGGAGTTCCATAAACGAGCACTCATTTCAATGCGCCGCCCTTGGTATAAAATGGAACGCCGTTTACCCCCTGCCATGCTCTTTGCTTATTTGGGTCGCAGGGATTGTCGCTTTATATTAAACCAAGCAGGCGTTGTTCCACTTACCGGATTTCTATGTGTCTATCCCTTTAACAACTGTCCGGATGCAGTTCATAAACTATGGCGTGCACTTAACCATCCAAAAACCACAGCGAATCTTGAGTTTACTGCTAAAAGCTATGGCTCTGGAGCTTTGAAAGCTGAACCAAGGCAGTTAGATAAATTATTGATTCCGGCAGATGTTCTTAAAGAAGCTGGATTTAAAATCCCAAATCATAATTTGTGCCGTTAGGGGCTTTGGGGCGTGACGGGAAATTTATGGGCTGTCACATGTTTGTCATATTTCACTTTTTTTGTTTCGATGTTTCTTCACACCGTTTGGTCAAAAAATATGCGATGATACTTTATAGACAAGGGATAAAAGATGCGAAGCACAAAAGAAAAAAGACAATTAACGAGTAGCGCTCTGTTCCTTGCTCTGGCCTGCAGTAGGCGTAGATTGGGGAGAGCTGGCAGCGCCGCTGGCATCGAACGCAACGCCAGCCTTTTTCAACGAATCGCCTAAGCCTGCGAGTGCCTTCATCATCGCGTCGTCTTTCAGGAGAGCTTTTGGATCTCCTTTGATTCCGCTATCTTTTGCAAGGCTTGTAGCCATTTCTTCCTTGGTAACTTTACCATCACCATTGAGATCCATCTTTTTAAGCGCAGCTTCGGCCTCTTTGAGGTCCAGTGAGCCGCTCTTATCGGTATCAAGGCCTTTGACTGTTTTATCAAGTGCCGCGCCATCTGCTGCCAGTCTGGTCTGTTCTTTCAGCGCATCTACGCTGGAAGTTTTTCCGGCGCTTGCTTTCACAACATCAGATACTGTCGTGAGCGCTTCGGCCATGGCTTCATTTACCTTGGTTTTCAGCTCAGGTGTGGACGCCGCATCGGCGGCAATGCCCATTTCCTGACGCACCTTCGTATCTATGGCGGCGCGGGTTTCTTTTACCGCTGCCGTGATTTCTTTCACCGTGGGTTCTGCGCCTGCGGGCGTTGCCACTTCCGTTTTCGCAGCTTCAACAGGTTTTGCCGCTGCGTCGGGCTTTGCGGCTTCCACTGGTTTTGCGGGTGCGTCGGGCTTTGCGGCTTCAACAGGTTTTGCAGGTGCGTCGGTCTTTGCGGCTTCTGTGGGGGCTACGGCTTCTGATTTTTTATCCATCATTCCGCCGATATTGATGCCCAGCACTTCCGAGATGATCTTTACGATTATTTCGACCAGGCCGCTTACTCCGGGATTTTCAGTAGTTGCTTTGGCGGCGGGGCCAGCGGAGGACTTGCCTTTGCGTTCGTCTTCTTCCAGTAACGCGCCGGTCTTGATGTTTTTGCGCTGGGCGTCTAACAGCTTGGCGCTCTTTTCATCGTCGCCTGCATTGGCCTGAATTTGCTGGTCAATGTATTTGCCGAAGACTTTCTGGCCTTCTTTCGCTGCTTCCAGCGAGCCTTTGCCTTTGCCGTAATCGTCCATGGCTTTGGCGGCTTTAGAGGCTTGTTCCTGCGTGACTGCTCCGGCTGCGGCTTTTGCTTCAGCGGGGGCTTCCTTGGGTGCTGCTTCAACGGCTGCGGGCTTAGGTGCTTCCTTGGGGGTTTCAACGGCTGCTGGCTTGGCCGCGGCTGGAGCAGCCTGGCCATTGGCCCCTGCGATCATTGCACCTCCCACTACGGCCTGCATTACTGGAACGTCCGGCACCACCTGTTCCACAACTGCCTTCGCGGTATTTTGCGCTACGGTTTGAGTTGTGGCGGTAACTACTTTTGAAATTACGGCATTACCTGTCACATTTTCCAGCGCTTTAGCCGTTTCTTCCTTAAGGAAATCTTTGACTTCGCCTTTAATCTTGCCCTTGCCGTAATCCACGGCGCGATCAACCAGTGTTTTTTCGACCTTCTTGACCACTTCGCCTTCGACGGTTTTGATTGCCTGATTTTCCACGGCTTTCACAACCTGGCCTTCTACCGCATTCACAACGGGCTTTGCAGCGTCTTTACCTACGGGAATAACGGCCAGAGCCACATCAACGCCATCGTTGACCACATCTTTCCAGGTAACCTTTTCCCCCTGCCCCGTTACTACCTTGGCGATAGCGCCGCCATGGCGGTTTGCATCCACGCCTGCGCCGGTATCCACCGGCTTGCCCATTACACCTGCCTGATCGGCGATACCTACAGCCTGGCTTACCACTAAGCCACCGACACCGGGTGCTGCCACGTTGGCCACGATCTGCGCAGTCATAATCATGCCATCTTCAATGCCTTTAGCGGCACCCATGGCTTTGCCGGTCAGGCGCGATACTTCAGCCGAAGCATTGAGGCCCGCCGTTACTTTGGTGGCTTTGGCAATTTCCGTGCGCTGCTCGTCGCTCAGCTGCTTGCCGGGTTCCAGCTTGACCTCGGACATCTTTTTGGCGGCTTCGATCTGCTTTTCGGCAGCTTCCACCCCAGCCGTATCGCCTTTTCCTTCGGCAGTCTTTTTGCGTTCTTCTAATACATTCAGGCGGCCATCCACCTGCTTCTTATATTCCGACATCAGGCCGGTATCGTCTTTTTTGGTGGCCATGTCATCAACACGCTGCTTGGTGTCCATGTAGTCTTTCACGGCCTTGGTGCTGCGGTCGCCGGTCAGGAGTTCGTCTACCCCTTCAATTTTGCTGTCGGCATATTTGGCCGCGTCTTTATAGACCTGTATCGTGGCATCGGCGCCTGCGACAACGGCGGAGTTTGTTTCGTTGGCGCGCTGGGAGCGGGCCATCTGCTTGTCGCGTTCTGCCTGTGTGGCGCCTGCGGCTTCGCTGGGGCCGTCCATGCCAACGGCGATCTTGCCGATTTCAAGCACGTCTTCGGCTTTTTCCTTCACGATGGTGCCGATTTCACTGGCCTTCTGCATGCCGGGCTGAATCACGTTGGTGTTGATATCAGCGAGGCCCTGCTCGACTTGTGCGATACCGGGCTGAATTATGTTGGTGTTGATATCAGCAAGGCCCTGCTGGGCTTGGGCGATACCGGGCTGGATTATGTTGGTGTTGATATCGGCAAGGCCCTGCTGGGCTTGTGCGAGGGTTTCACCGGCCTGTGTCTTTAAATCCTCGTAAGCGCGGCCAGCCGTGGCGATGGCTTCGCTGGGGACTGCCGCGTCCTTCATCCATTGCGGGCGCTCAAGGCCCATGTCTGCAAGACCACGGTCAATGGATTCACGCGCTACTTCATTGATTTTATCCAGCGTTTCAGTGGCGCTGTGGGTCATGATGAAGTCTTTTGCCGAGGTTACCTGCACCACGGTGGAATCATAAGCGCGGCCTGCCATATCCATGGCTTCGCTTGGGATTGCGGCTTCCTTCAACCATTGCGGGCGCTCAAGGCCCACTTCGGCAAGGCCACGGTCCAGCGTGTCGCGGGCCACTTCGTTGGCTTTGTCCAGCGTTTCGCGCACCGTGTGGGTGCGGGCATATTCAATGGCGTCGCCTGCCTGCGATTTCACGGATTCATAGGTGCGGGCTGCCGAATCCAGCGCTTCGCTGGGGATTGCGGCGTCTTTCATGAATTGCGGGCGCTCAAGGCCCACTTGGGCAAGGCCGCGGTCCACGGTGTCGCGGGCGACTTCGTTGGTCTTATCCAGCGTTTCACGAATGGTGTGGGTGCTGGCAAATTCTATCGCGTCCTTCGTGGGCTGGACAACGTTTTCATTCACGACTTTTGCAACTTCGATTGTCTTTTCGACCACCACCTGCTTGATTTCTTCGACCTTTTGCTCAACCTTGGCGATGGCCTCGCTGGGGCGGTCTGCATTCTTCAAGAAATCGGGGCGACCCACCGTACTGTCTAAGGCCCTCGCAGCCATGTCATTTGCCTGGTCCAGCTTCCTCGTAAACCAATTAGACATAGAAACTCCTTATCAGTGTATGGGTGTCATAATTTAATATATCGCAGTCAGGTTACGAGATTGTTACGACTTTTCGTGTGGATAGGTAAAATTAATACATTGCATTTTAGATAAAATGGATACTTCGCCAAATGCCTTGTTAACTCTTTGAACTAAACAAAAATATATTTTTTCTTAATTCCTCACGCCCATTCAAAAAACTTTATGAAAGTTTTATGAACAGGGCATTTTACTGCCCTGAAGCGCGCCAAAGGCCCGTTTTATTGCTTCCAGCCCCGCTTCTTTACATGGCTGAGCAGAGCATTTTGATGCTGAGGGGAGGCAGGCGGGGATATAGATAAAGCCCAGCTTGTAAGGATCGGACTGCGGCTGCTGCACATTGCAGGGAAGAAACGCAAGCGCGGTTAGCCGATGTGGCTGGCTTTGACCGGGCGGCTGGCAATTAGGCCGGTGGCTAGTTTCTGGTCGTAGTTGTCGAGGGTGGCGGTGCGGCGCAAGGGCACATCGAGGGCGGTCTGGTATTCCATAATGCGGGGGAGCTGCATGAGGGTGTCGGCGCTGGGAATGGGCGTGAATTCGGCACCGTTGGCGTTTACCACGGCGTTGTTCATGCCGTTGATGAGGAGCGAGGACATGAGGGTGCGAAGGGTGGTTGCATGCTCCGTATGTTCGCTGGGGGCGGTGGCCTGCACGCCTGCGCGCTGGCGCTTGTTGCTGAAATAGGTGTGGGGCTGGTGGTGGGTGTTGTCTATGGCGTTGGTTTGCTCGCCGTCGAACACGCCGCGCTCGTTGGAGCGTTCATGGCCGGGGATGGTGGGAATGCGGATGATGTCGCCGATACCATTTACGATCAGCGGCTGAGAGGCGCAGGCAAGCCACTGGGTGCTGCCGGGCGCTTTGGAGACATGCACGCCATCTTCATCCATAGCCGTTGCGACGGGCAGGATGTTCAGGGGTTTTGCGGGGTAATGCTGGGAGAAGCGGCCCTCTACTTTCGCATCTTTGGGCACGGGCGCATTGCGGCCGTCTACCAGCAGGTCGGCGTCGCGGAATAGCTCTTTCAGAGTTTTACCAATGTCGTAGGAATTGCGGATTTCGGTGTCGTTATTGTTGATGATACTGATGGTGGTGAAGGACGCCCGGCCCGTTGCGGGTGGAATGATGGGGCCAACGGCCACAACCAGCACCTGAGAAGTTGCATCGCGGATCTGATCGGGGGTGAAATCCAGTTTTTCCATTTTGGCCACCAGCACATCCCCCGCTTGCTGGATGAAGTTTGCGCCGTAGCTGTGGGTGAGTACCTGTATATTGCGCAGATTGCGTTTTACGGTTTCGGGCGGCAGGGCGTGGCCCGCATCATCCTGCACCAGCGGCATGAGGTGGCGCTCAACGAATTTTCGTGCCGATTCATTTGGCTTGGCGGGTTTTTGGCTTTGCAGCGCGCTCATGGTTGCATAGTGGTTTTCGCCGAGGGTGTGGCTGCTTTCGGGGTATAGCACCGAGACGATATCTATTTCGGGTTTGAAGTTGTTCTTGCCTTCTGTGGGGAAAGATTCGGGAAAGCTGAGCAGGCCATGGCCGAGTTTGACGTAGCCGTTCGTGTTTTTCTCGCCTTCTTTCTCAGATGAGTTCGCGAACATGCCGCCGCAGCAAAGCAGCGTGGGTTTGCGGAACAGCTTTTCGGTTTCGTCAATTTTCTGAAAGCCGTGCGGGCCATGTTCGCCATCTTTAGAGACGCGGCGAAACACTGCAACTTCATCGGCGGGAATTGCGTTTGTCATGCAGCAAAGCCAAGGGTTTTCTAAAGCGGGAATGCCTTCATTCTAAGAAATCCGCGCTAATTTAGAGTTAAACAGGGATAGCGCATTGATTTTACAGCTATTATTTACTTGTCAGGGGACGTTGCAATCGGGGTATACGCCTGATAGTCTGTTAACAATTATTAGTTTTTGACTTCTCCATGCATGTAAAACCGACTGACGCTGCCCAGCGACGATTGCCCATTGTTTCGCGCCACCGTAAAGCCATGATCGAGACTCTGGCGCGGCATTTCTACGTCAATGAGCAGGGCTTGCTGGTGAGCAACGGGCTGAGCACGGAGCTGATCGCGTTTCCCAGCGACAATTACAAAAACCACCAGCCGTATCTGAGTTTCAAAATACGCAATGCCATGGCGTATGCGTCGGCGTTTAACGACGTGGAAGAAATCAACGCGCTGAAGCATATCGCCCTCCACTCGGAAAAGGTGACGCCGGATAATTATCTGGTGCTGGGGCTGTATCTTTATCTGGCGGATGAGTGTAGCAGGCTTGGCAAAACAGAGAGCTTCCTGACTGCCATGCGCCAGGCAGGTGCGGGCTTGCCAGTGGATGAAACCAATATCAACCGCACTGTACTGCTGGGCAAGGTGAAGGGTGCGCTGGCGCGGCTTGGCATGCTGGAATCGCACGGGGCCATTCTCGACGACTGGTTTTCCAGCAGTAGCTATAACATCGAGGGCGATATGCATAGCGGCGACGGCACACGCGCAAATCTGCGCGGTGCGTATGCCATTCTGGCGCAGGATGTTTCGATGCATAATCCGGCGGTGCTGGGGCTAAATCTTTCGATCTCTTACGCGCTGGGCAACCGTTCGCACATTGTGGGCAAGTCTGCGCGCGAGGGCTACGAGATGACGCGGGCCAGCATCCAGCCAGACGGCAAGGACATGCTGGACGCCATTATCATGGAAGGCGACCGCGTGCGCGAAACCAACATTCAGCGCGAAATCGAGGCGACGGTGCCGCCCGCTCCGCAGTCGTATCAGGCGTCGCTTGGTATGATAGACAGGAAGGCGAAAGCGATTTTGAACTACCTGCCCGACGCGGTGCTGGAAGTGCTGTGCCGCGATGCCTATATGTTTTCCTACAGTGATAGCCCCACCATTGCGCCCGCTTACCCGGTTAAGGATTTGCCGGGCTTATCGCATGATGACAATGAGGGTGCGCGTGGGGGTAAGGCGCTGCGCCAAGGGCGCTACCACATGATTTTCCTTTCCAACGGACGGCGCATTGACCCCGGCGCGCTTGAAAATAACGAACCGCTGAAAGAGAAAATTGCGGCGCAAAGTATCCTGCATGAGTCTATGCATGTGATTATTTCGCACCTGCCAGACGCGAAGCGCGACGCGCTGAAGGCGGGCGTGGAGGCCATGTACGAAGAGATGAAGGGCTATACGAGGATGTTGCCATATTTTGAAGCGCCGCTTTCAACCATTGATACGAATTCGCTGGCCGAGGTGCTGAATTACGATTCGCGGCTGTATAAAAACTACCTCCACAAAGAGACGGTAAAAGGCGTAGAGAAAGTGACAAGCGACACGCGCTGGGAGGAAGTGGCCTGCAATGTGCTGGGGCTGATGCATACCGACCACCCGTATAGCAATCCGCAGGGAATGCCTAACCCCTATGTGGATTTGCGCTCGTTCGGAGCGCTGGCCGCGCAAGTGCAGGACATCAGCGCCGATGTTGCACGCGAATGCAGCGAACGCAACTGGCAGGCGCGCGTGGCGGCTTTCCCTGGGCGCAGGCCGGGCGGCCCGCCTTAGGATTTTTTGCTGTAAAAGCCTTTGTAAAAATCCTTGGCCACGTTGAAGTCGTAATTGCCGTGGCGCTTGGGGATTTTCTTGCAGATGTGCTTGATGTCGAAATCCGGGTAGTAGGTCATGATGGGGTGGTCCATCAGTTTCTTTAATACGTAGCCGTCTTCGTGCGCATCCAGCAGCGCTTTGATCTTTTCGTTGATCTTCCAGATTTCGCCGATCACCACGTCTTTTTTCTCGCCGGTGAAATAGAGCAGCGGGTAGGTTTCGTCGGGCGCGAGATAGAGCTTGTAGCCGCGCAGTTTCTTTTTGCGGATGAGGCGTGCGCCCGCCATGTGCTTGTGCAGCACGCCGCCTTTTTTAAGAGTACCATAGGCAAAAATCTTCACGCGCGGATCTCCATACGTCGTAGGGGGTATATTAACCTGGGCGACTTATACCCCAGGTGTGCCGCTAAAATCAACCATACTCGCAAAATCCTTGGCAGAGCGGGCGACTTGGGGCATTTTTTCCTTATTGGAGGTCACTAAATCGGTGAATTTCTTCTGGGGGGCGCATGATACCCCTTCCCCCGTATGGCGGTCGGTGTGTTTCAGCACCAGGGCATTCATATCCACGCCAAATTGCGCGAAGGCGGCTTGCGGGGTTTCGCCGCCTTTAATGAGGGCGGAAACCTGCTTTACGTCCTTCATGTCGGTGGATTTGTTGGCGAGTTCCACGTAGGCCAGCGCGTCGGGGAATTTATCCAGCAAACGGAAGCCCACAAGGAAGTTGAACTTGCCGATGGTGAAGTTTGCTTCTTCGGTTTTGCTTGCGTTATTGTAGGTTTGGTTCAGCAGGTCGGCGATGCGGGTGGAAAGCACCGACTGGTTCATGCCGTCTTCGGATGAGAATTGCGGCCATTTATACTCTTTGTCGAGATGGCGGCGCTGCAGCATCAGCAGGGTCTGGATGTTTTTGGTGCTGATGGTTTCGTGGGTGTTTTCGCCCGTGTGGTTGATGGTTTCAGCCACCATGTTCTGCTCGGTGTCGAAAAAGGACGGCTTGCGGCGGAAACCGTCGAGCGAGAGGTATGCGCCGATGGCGCCTACGCCCGCGTTGGCGTTGGCATCGTATTTGGGCTTATCATTTTTCCAGTCGCGCATTTTGTGCCATGGCACAAGAAAGGCCGAGCCGGCGATAAAGCGCGAGATGGTGCGCTTGACGTAAGCGTCGCGGGTGACTTCGAGGGCTGCGTTCTTGGATTTGACGAAAATATCGTTCCAGTCCACGTCCTGCGGCTTTTTGTCGAGTTCGTAGGCCACTGCTTCGGCGTAGAGGGTTTTTACGTCTTCGGCGGTGCGCTTGCTGTAATAGGCGATCAGGCCCAGCGTGGTTGCGCCCATGCCAAGGGCTGCGAAGTTGCGCCTGATGTAGCCGCCCATGTTGGGCTTTACGAACGCTTCAAAGTCGGGCTTTAGCGCCGGGTTGGGTTTTTTCAGGAAGTTTAGGGGGTTGATATCCTCGATGGCCAGCCACATGTAGCGGGTGGTAAGCACCGGGATCATGAGCTGCAGAAACGGCGAGTTGTAACGGCTGAAACGTCCTTTGACGACAAGGTTCTGGTCGGGGTCCTTTTCAGGCCCGCCGGGAATCACTTCCTTCTTAATATCCTTTTGTGTTTCCACAGGATCGCCCATGTACCGTAGTCCGTTTGTACAGATTTACACCCCTATAGTGTACCATTTCCTGCCAATTATGACACAAGGCTATTGTTAAGATTCAATGACATGAAACCATTCGCGTTTGGCGCTGCGATGGGCTTTTTTGTGTTTTGAAACAAAGCATTACGTGAAGAAGCACAAAAGTGGGATACATCCTGCGCGCACTATAGGGGGTATCTTTACGCCCCGGCAAGCGCCTTACCCGACCATCGGGCATTAAGCCATTTTCGCGCTGGCGTTTCGATCAGGAAATAGCTGATAAGCCCGCAAATGACGGCAGGAACGATGGTGGCAACAATGGCCGCAGGCTCGTGGGAGTCGGCGAGGATTTTGTAAAAGGGCTGCTGCCACAGATACAGCGAGTAAGACGCGATGCCAATATACCGTAGCGGGGTATTGCTAAGGGCGCGAAGAACGGCGCTGGGCGCACTTTCGAGGGTGCAAACCGACAGCGCGAGGCAGAGGGTGCCGAGGCTGTATTTAATAGCGTGCGGCACCTCCTGAATGTTCAGCAGCACGCTTGCGGCGAAAGCGATGACGGGAACCAGCGGCATAAAAGACATGGCGTGTAATTTGGTGCGGTATTTTTCGCACATTAAATAAAAGGAGACGGCAGAGAGGATGGATGCCACATGCACATCGGTGCGCCAGTAGACATCGAAATAATTCTGCTGGAATACGGCACTGCTGATGATGCCGTCGAGCATGGCGGCAAGGGTGAGCAGCGCGATGAGCGCGCGGGCGCTGAAACCGCGCTTGCTTGCGAAATACGCAATAATGCCCAGCAGCACGTAAGCGTGTTCTTCGACGCAGAGGGACCAGATATGGTCGAGGACGGGGGTACGGTACAGGCCGGGAACCAGCACGCTGTAATTAGAGACGAAGGTAAGCGCCGAGAGTGCGGCCTTGGGGCCGAAGGCAAGTGTGCTGCGCCAGGAGGCGGCCCAAACGGCCAGTACATAGACCAGCAAACCGGGGTAAATGCGCGACAGGCGGCGGCGATAGAATACCCCAAGGGGGATCTTTTTGATAAACAGGATATCGGCCATCAGGCGGCCGCTGAGCACAAAAAACAGCTCTACGCCGAAGGTTCCGAAATTGAAGCCTTCTACGGGGGTGAAATGGCCGAGCAGCACCGCGAGGATGGCAAGGCCGCGCCAGCCATCGAGATAGCCAAGGCGAATATTGCTGCTGATTTTTGTGTCTGTGCTCATGCGCGCTCAGTGCCAGAGTTAGGGGGCTGTGTCAAGATGCGCGGCCTGCGGCGGCACTATCGCGCGGGCGGGGCGCCCAGTTCTGGCTGAGGCGGTCGGTTGGGGGGCTGGGCTTGCTAAGGTGCGGGCTTTCAAAGCCCAGCTTGCCGAGACCCGCTTTCACTTCGGGGCAGCTCATGAAGAGGTTCCAGAGCAATTGGCTGCGGTGGTTTTCGATCATGGAGATGATGGGGCCTTGGTCAATGGCGAGGTAAGTGGTGGCGTACCAGGATTTGTCGGCTTTGAAGGCGTCAACGAAGCCGAACTTGCCCCAGATTTTTTCGGGGTCGTGGTCGTCGTGCATGTGGCGCAGGGCTGCCATAGATTGCCGGGGCGTGTAGGGGAAGGCGCAAAGCGACGCGGTGGGCGCGATCACGCCCACGTCGTTGGTGGGGGAGTGGTCTGAGTAGCCCGTGCCTTTTCGCTGATGGTTGAAGCTGGAGGTGAGGCCCCAGCATTTGTCGCTGTAGCCTTCGTGCTTGTTCGGGTTTTCGACGCAGTGGGCGAGGTTAATGAGGGTGTGGGCGGTATTTTGCTTGCCGTAATCGGCATATTTGTCTTTGAGGCTGTTGGGGTCGAGGCCCATGAAAGAATAATGCGACATGAAGAGCGGGCCGCCGCCTTTGGGGCCGAGGGGGAGCACTACGTCCTTATACGTTCTGGCAGTGCGCATGTCGTTTCCGCTGGCCCAGCCTTCGTGGTAGACATCCGGCGAGGTTGCGTGGGTGGGGGAGCTGGCGGCGAGGATGTGGGTGATCAGGGCTTCGTTCCAGCCTTTGATAGGCAGGTTTTGCGCCCATTGCCTGGTGGGGCTCCAGTGCCAGATGAGTTCTTTGACCGCACCTTCCTTGGTGTGGAAGTTCCAGTCGGCGCGTTCCCAGAGCTTGTTGATTTTTTCGCGCAGGGGTTTTTCTTCCGAGCGGTTGAAATACTGGCGGGCGGTGAGCAGGCCCATCATCAGGAATGAGGTTTCGACGAGGTCCGCGCCGTCTTCAATGGAGCCGGAGAAGACGAAAGTTTTGCCGGTTTTGCCATTTAGCCAGTGGGGGAAGATGCCGTGGTGCTGGTCGGCGGTTTCTAAGAAGTTCACCATTTTGGTGAGCTGGCGGTGGGCTTGCTCGCGGCCAATGAACCCGCGCGCGGCCCCGGTGATGAGGCCCATCACGCCGAAGCCGCTGCCGCCTACGGCTACGATGTCTTTGCCGAAGGTGGACGTGTCGTCGCTGCTTTCGCGGGCCATGCCGGAATTAGGTTCCGCGAATTCGGTGAAATATTTCAGGGTTTGTTTTTGCACCTTATCGAGGAGCTGATCGTCGGTGAGGCGCTGGGGTAGCTCGCCCGCGCGCAGCAAGCCGGGCGCAAGCGCCGTAGCCGCGGCAGAGCGCAGGAAATTTCGGCGCGATACTTTAGGGGCGAAACCCTGCTCGGACATGCGGTTTTCCTTGTTTTTCTTAAACCGAGATTACAGGTCGGGGGAGGCTTTGTCCATGCTTTAGCCCCCTACCCTATTTTATTATAAATCAATGGATTGAATATTAATTGGTGGGTTTAAAAAGGGGTGGAATTATGCTATAATACTGGCAGCGTAATGATTTTGGTGGAGTGTATGGACCCGATTAGCCTTAGGAATATCAGTGATGATGAGAAAAGAGCGCTGGAAGAAGCGTTTCGCACCAACACCCGTGACAAGATCATTATCTATGTAGAAGACCGCAGGGATGTGGGCGGGGTGACAAAGCAGCTGATGGAATTCCGGGCGGACCCTTCTGCGCAAATTCACTGGGTGAAGACGGGCGAAGACGCGCTGGGCCTGATTGCGGAGTTGCGCGCGAATGACCCGCACAAGGCTGCCAAGATGCTGATCATCACCGATGACGACACGCAGAGCATGATTGATGGGCAGGCGCTGATACGCCGGGTGCATAACGACGCGTCGGCGGATATGAAAAATATGCCCGCTGTTTTGTTCACCGGGTTTTCGATGCCGCAGCAGGGGATTGAGTCCGACGTGGTGACGTTTATGGACGAGCATACGGCGGCGACGGCAAAACCCTTCAACCTGTATGTGATCTCCAAAGCGCTGGAAGTGCTGGAGCGCCAGCGCGGCACGGAGGCAACTGAAAGCGCGGGCCAAACGCGCGATGCGAAAAAGACCGCGGAATTCAGCAAAAAAAGCGACACGGCGCTGGAAGACATCATTCGCAAAGGCGAGAAGCATTACCACACCATGCGCGCGCGCGAACAAAGCCATGACCAGTCGGGGCTGCATATTGCGCGCTCGGACCAGCGGTTCTGGGAAAATAACAAACCGCCCCATGAGAATCCCGAACGGATGTGGGCGGCGCAGCGCGACGCGGCGCTGGAGGAAGTGGGGTATGCGCGGGCAGAACTGGCGCGCCGCCACGAGAAGCCCTCACGCTCCGACAAGGATACGCCTTACGCGGGTAAAATCTAACTACTGATTATTTCAGCAGCACCGTTTTGCGCAGGCGCTTGGCGGTGACTTTGAGTTTCATCTTGATGGGCTTCGCGCCGGCATCGGTCGTTACTTCCAGCACGTAGTCGCCGGGATTCACGTGGGCATAGAGGTAGGGGCCGACGTTGGTTGCCGAGACGAGTTCGAAATTATGATAGTCCAGCAGGCGGATTTTGCTGCTGACCAGATGGTCGCCGTTTTTGGCAGCGAACAGCAGCTGCAGGTTGAATTCGCCGTCTAGGGCTTTGAACTGGTCAATGTCGCCCTGCGTGGTGCCACCGAATACATAGGTGATGCCGTGGCTGATATGCAAGAGCGATGCGGGACCAGCGGGTGCGGGTGCTTCAGCGGCAGCCGGAGGCGTTGCGGGGCCAGCGGAAGGAGCGAGGTTTTGCGGTGCGGAAGCCTGCGCCTGCGGAGCGGGCGTTGGTGCGGGCAGTTGTTCGGCTGCTTGCGGCGCTGCGGGTTGCGGCGCTGCTTCAGCCTGCGGCGTTACTTGTGCCTGCGGCATTACTTGTGCCTGCGGCGTTACTTGTGCCTGCGGCGCTGGCATACCGGGAACGGCTTGCGTATCGGCTGCGGGCTGCTGGGTATTTGCGACCTGCATGGCTGCGGGTGCGGGCTGGCCGTTTGGCATTACCTGCACCACTTCGCCGGTGATGCCTGCGGGCAGGTCACGGGGCGTTACGGGCACGGACTGCATGCCGGGGGGAATAACCATCGGGTCGTTCTGCACCGTGTCCTGCATTTCAGGCGGGATGGCTTGCGAGGGACCAGCCATGGCGGTGGCGGGCAAAGCAAGAAGAGGAAGCAATAACAGGACGAGGGTACGCATAGGGTTCTCCAAAAGTTTTTCAGTATTACATGTGCAGCCAGTCGGCTTTCGCCGGGGGCGCTGTTTTAATCGGGGCAATGGCGGATGCTTCGGGTTTATGGCTGGTGGGCGCTGATTTGTCGAGGCCGTTGATGGAGGGGCTCATCATGAAAGGGGCCTGAACTATAGCAGGTGTGACTACGGCAGGTGCGGAAGGCGCGAGTAGCGGCGCGGTGGCGGGGCCAGCGGCAGGAATCAGGTCTTGCGGCGGCACGGCAAGCGGTTCAAATGCAGCAACAGGCGCGGGCTGGCCAGACATGAGCTGCATGGGCGCGGGCACGGGCACGGGCGCGGGGTTTTGCGCGTCTTGCAGGCTGCACTGGGTGGGGCCATACGCCATATCGCAGCAGCCCGAAAGGCTTGCGGCACACAGGAATAACGCCAGTAATTGCTTCATGAGGGGTATCTCGCGCGGCTTGTGGTTAATTGACGTTAGCTCTATAGCACAGCGCTACGGTACAATATATAATAATAATTAACTTTTCAGAGGTTTTTTTCGGGCTGAAATGTTAGAAATACTGCTTATTTTTCAATGACACGCTTATGAAAATACCTAGAAAGCATCTTAAGACCCTGCCTTGAGCGGCTGAAAATTAAGGATTAGCGGGCGAAGGCGGCTAAAATTTCCAGATGCGGGCTCCAGACAAACTGGTCGAGGCCGAAAGCATGGGTCATGCTGAAGCCTGCTTTTTTCAAAATCGCGGCGTCGCGCGTGAAGCTTGCGGGGTTGCACGACACCATGACAACGTGGGAAAGCTGTGAGGCGGCGATGGCTTCGGTTTGCGCTTTTGCGCCTGCGCGTGGCGGGTTGATGACGGCGGCGCCAAAATTATTCAGCGCGTAGGCTGGCACAGGATCTTTGAACAGGTCGCGCGTTTCGGCGGTGAGGCCTTGATGCTGGCCCATGGATTTGACCATGCTTTCGTCCATTTCCACGGCATGCACAGCCTGACGGGTAAGCAGCGCAAAGCTGTAGGTACCGAGGCCGCTGAACAGATCAATCGTTTTTGCCTGCACGGGGATATGCGCCAGCACGCCTTGCACCAGCGCGTCTTCGCCTTCTTGCGTTGCCTGCAAAAACGCATCGGGCGGCAGCGCCACATCGGTTTGGCCGAAGCGCATGGTGACGGCTTTGCGCGTGGCAGATACAAAGGGCGCGGTGTCGTTGATGCGCAGGCACGCACGCGCAAGGCCCAGTGTTTCGAGTAGCGCAAGCAGCTCGGCCTGTGGTTTGACGGGGGCTTCGGTTACGTGCAGCAGCAGGTCGGCACCGCTGCTGGCAAGGGTTACACTTACGGCGCGGATGGTGTGCCGGAAGCTCACGGTTTGCAGCGCTTGCTGCAACGGGCGCATGAGCGCTTCGAGTTCAGGCCGCAGGATGAGGCAGGTGGCAAGATCAACAGGGTTGCGGCTGCGGGCTTCGTAAAATGCGAGGCGCAGCTCGCCGTTTGCATGGTGGGTTTTGAACTCGACGCG
>JAYULW010000112.1:0-8096 GCA_043763155.1 Alphaproteobacteria bacterium
ATGGTTTCGGTGTGCGCGGGCCTCTATATCGTGCCGCTATACGCAATCATGCAGCACGACTCCGACCCCAAATTCCGCGCCCGCACCATCGCCAGCAATAATATCGTCAATGCCTTGTTTATGGTAGGCGCCGGGTTAGCCACCATGGCCATGTTGGCTGCTTCCTTCACAGTGCCGCAAGTCTTCCTCACGATCGGCCTGCTAAACGCAGGCGTGGGCCTCTACATCATGCGGCTCTAATAGCTGGCCGCAATGGTCATGAATACATAAAACGCCGAAATGCTCATAGCGGCCGAGCAGCCCCAGACTTTCATCAGCTTGTGCTTAAACGCGAAATACAGCGTGACCAAACACAGCGCCAGCCCAAAAACCGACCATGCCATGCCGCACACCGTCACCGTCACGGCCACCCCCGGCCATGGAAATCCATTCATGACATAAGCAAGGCCCACGATGGCGCTCATCAGGAACATAAACACCCAGTTCACCACCAGGTTCGTCATCAGCAGTTTTTGCAAACGCATAAAAACTAGCTGACGTGACGGTATAAATCTTCCAGCTCTGAAAGCTTTTCAGCGCGGGTTTTCTTTTTTTCCATCTTGGCTACTTCGTCAAGCGCATGGCCCAGATGAGCACGCAGCAGTCGCTGCTCCACGGACTTCAGTGCCGAATGCACCGCCTTGCACTGGATCAGCACGTCATCAAGCTTGCGCTGGTCTTCCAGCATTTTCTTGATGCCTTCAACTTGCCCCACCACGCGGTTCAGGCGCTTGGATTCTTCGGAAAAATCAATACCGGTATATTCCACCTTTTTATCGTCTCTCCAGTCTTTATACTTTTCATCTTTCTTGTTTTTCATGTGATTAGTCCCCTGCTAATGTGAAGATACCTCTATACGGTATCTTGCCCGGTTTCGCAAGTTTTGCCCCATTATGCAAATAAAGGCCGTATATACAATTTGTTAAACATTGCACCCTATAGTGCAACCTAGCCAAAAACTAGGATACCCCCATGATCACCATCTACCGTAAAGTCAATAACACCATGGTCGTGGAAGTCCTTCCCAGCGGCGAACCGATTCCCCCCGACGCAATCTGGATTGATATTTTCACACCCTGCCACGAAGAAGAAATCGCCGTCGAAAAGCAGCTCGAAATCCAAATTCCCTCGCGTGAAGAAGTCTGGAAAAACCAAGCCCTGAACCGTATGTATCAGGATGACGACATCGCCTACATGACCGCAGCCCTCATCACCAAAGGCGAGGCCGTCCACCCCCAGACCAGCGCCGTAACCTTCATCCTCTCGCCGCGCTACCTGCTCACCATGCGCTACATCATGCCCACCTCGTTTCAGATGTTCGCCCAGCGCCTCCAGCGCATGCCCCACAAATTCAACACCGGCATCCATATCCTTGAAGGCCTGTTGGAAGAAGTCATCACCCGCGTGGCCCATAATTCCGAAGTGGTCGTAGACGGCCTTGACCAGCTCTCGCACAATATTTTCGGGGAAAGCATGGTGGGCGTTCAGGTCAAAAACACCTCCCAGGCCATGCTGATGGTCTTGAAGCGCCTCGGCACCTTCGCTGACCTAAACTCCAAAATCAACGAAAGCCTCCACAGCCTGAACCGTATGCTGAGCTTCTTCAAGCAGGTCAATACCAGTGACTCCGTCACCGAGCGCAACATTAAAATGCTGGTAACCGACGTATTCGCCCTAACCCAGCAAACTGCTTTTCAGTCGGACAAAATTACATTTCAGCTCGATGCCACACTGGGCATGATCAACGTTGAGCAGAATACGATTATGAAAATTTTCTCGGTGGCGAGCGTGTTTTTCCTGCCACCCACCCTTATTGGCAGCCTCTATGGCATGAACTTCCACAACATGCCCGAACTTAGCTGGACCTATGGGTATCCCCTGGCCATCGGCATGATGCTCGTCTGCTCCGCGATTCCGTATCTCTATTTCCGCCGCAAAGGCTGGCTTTAGTAAATAGCCAAGGTTTAGTGAATAGCCTGTGATGGCATGTACGGCTTTTCTTCTGCCGTCTTTACAATCGCCAGGTAAATATTCACCCAGAAAGTAGCGCCCTCAGCATCACCGTCGCGCAATAACTCCAGCGACTTTGAAAGCGAGTAATCAGGGGCCTGGTCCTGAAGATTCTCAATCAGGTAAGTGGCGCAAGCCTCGAAAGCTTCATTGGTGATCTGCATAGCTACATTCCTTTGTGTCGTTATGGCTCTAACCTACCATCGTCTCCCGTAAGCCCGCTATTAGGAGTGGGCAATACTGTTATAAAGATACTATATATAATCCAATAAGCTCAGTCTCTTAAAGCGCTGCATATTCCGTGCCATTCATCGCGGCAGCCAGAAAAACACAGCATTTCAGGCATGATGGGCGGCGTAAGCACCACTGCCCGCCGCAAATTGCTCAATAGAAAATACCCCCGATCAGTGGGGGTATTTTCTATTTAAGGGGTCAATTGATTATCTATGGAACGATTCAAATCAAACCGAACGGGTGGGGCCAGTCCGTAATCCTTTCATGCGATGGTGACATGCAGGAAAAGGAGTGGCCGCTAATCACCATACCCCCCCGGCTGGTTGGCCGGGTTATGTATAGAGAAAAGTCCCCTAGGATATTTGTACGTCGCCGCCTTTTTTGCTGAACGGATTATTTTCCAGCTTCGGCAATTCTTTCTTGCCATCGTTTTTCGCGCCCATGTCAGGTGCCGTAAACGAAGCCAGCATGTCCGACATCGAAGGTGTCGTCGAAGACACTTCTTTCTTCGGGTCCTTAGCGATTTTAGGCTTCTGGCCTTCACTCTTGGGAAGCTGTTCAAGATGGTGCGGCTCTTCAATGAACAAGGGCCCAAGGATCTCTTTCAGCGAGCGCTTGTCCTGATGCTTGGGCATGACGCGTTCTTCTGGCTTGCCCATATTGCCGCGGAATGGAACATTCGGCGCAGGCACAAACTTGCCTTTCGCCCCGCCTTCGGGTGCGGTTGCTTCCTTGGCAGGCGCTTTTTTGCCGATGGGGCTGGTGTTCATGCCGGGAATAACGGGACCTTCCAGTTTCGGGCCTTCCAGCGGGGGCAGTTCCGGCGGCAGCAAAATCGGCGGTGCGGGCAGCTTGTTGCCATTCATCGGTTCCGGTTCAGCCTTAAGCTTCGGCACTTCGTTGCCTTCAAGCTTGCGCGGCATCACAATATCGCCACCCGGTTCCGTTTCGGGTTCCGGCGCGCCTTTTTTCGGAATGGGCTTAAATTCGCCTTCTTCTTCCACGCGGCCCCTTGGTGCCGGGCGCGTGCCCTTGCCATCTTCAATGCCCTTAAGCTTCACAACAGGGTATTCGTTGGCGAGTTTTTCTTTAATCATGTCAATATTCGCCGCAGTTTTGATAAACGGATTCTTGTCCACATTTTCGAATTCCGATTTATCCGTCGCTTTCTTATACGCCTCAGCCTGCGCTTTTTCCTGCGCGAAGTTGGGATCGTTGCTGAGCATGGCCAGCAGCTTTTCGTTATAATCCAGCGCCAGCACCACAAGGTTGCGTTCGTTCTGGTAGTCAAGATTTTCCAGCGATGCGGTGGCCGTTGCCAGCAGCGATTCGGGGGTCTGGCCGGGTTTGGTCACCAGCGCCAGTTCGGTCTGTTGCAGTGCGCGGTACTGTGCCGTAATCGGCGGCAGGTTTTCCGGATCAACCGTTTTGCTGCCATATTTCACCAGGTTCATGTTGCCATCGCCGCGTTCTTCCGCGCGGTTGATGAAAAAGCCCGGCGTGCGGCTTGCAACCACTTCGCCGTCCTTGGTTTCATAAAGCGACGTGTCGAGCGCTTCGTTAAATTTCGTGCGGATATTATCGGGGCTGTTGATCTTGCCAACAATTTGCGACAGCGCGCCCGCGCGCATCTTCGCTTCAATGATCAGTTCGATCGTGGCTGGCAGGCGCATATCGCGCAACGCGCCTTCAACTCCGGGTTGGACACCATCGTCGCGTAAAATGCCGTTATCAGCCATGATTTTTCCCCTAAATAATAAAAGCTATTTCTAAATCTGCGTAGACTAAACCTACGCGAAATTGGTTAAAAATAACCTAAACAAAATAATTTGGCCAGAATTATCTTTACCATTTATTAATAATTGAACGAGACTAACCCTCAAAAGCCTTGGCCAGATTCGCCAAAATCATCGCCCATCCCTGTTTTGTACGCTCCGCAAACGCCTCCAAAACCCCCGCATGGGCCAGCGTAACCCCGCATTTTCCACCAACTTCGCCAAATGTAAGGTCAATCACCGTATAATCCGGCGAGAATTGCGGCACCCGGAACTGAAACCGTAGCCGGGAAGGGCGCTCAATCAGCAAATACTGCCCCTCATGGCGCACATCCACCCCTTCGCGCCGGTCCACAAACACCAGCGCGCCCCCCACGCACCCGTCCATCTCCGCCTGCACCATCTCCCCGGCAGGCGTGGCGAACAGCCATTTGCGCGCCGAAGCAGCATTTAGCCACGCGTCAAACACATCCGCAACAGGCGCATTAATAAGCCTTTGAACCGTAACCGTTTGCACCATAGCAGCCCGCTACCCTATATATGAAGAGTCAATCGCCCAAAGTTTAATGTTATTTAACCTCAGGCGCGTAAGGTGAAGGTAACTATAAAAAGGGGTTTTGTATGCAGCCTTCGCTTAAAAAAAGGGAATTAGTTGGCGAATCGCCAAGTTCTAGTCTGGGCGTTCACAGCAGGCTCCCCCAGTTCGTGGAGTGGATGGCCAAGCAGCCTACCGGCGTGATTCTTACCGTTCCCCTTCCTCAGCAAGCCAACGTAGCATGGCTCACCGAGCCGATGGGCGGCTACGGCGGTGGCATTAAAGCACCCTTCAAAGCCAAGGAACTAACCCCCGCAACGCCCGTAGCCGAAAAGCAGGAAACCGAAGCAACCGCATTGCTGGAACATTTTCTGTTCTGCCTCAAAGAGTGCAAACCCCTCGACAAGGACTTCAAGGACCGGGTCGCCGGCTGCGCCAAAACCATGAATGTTCCCGACCTCACAAGCGCAACCAACGCCAGCAAACCCACGCTGCTCACGCGTCTTCTTGGCGGCAGCAGGGGCGTGGCCGAGAGCTAAATGACCGCGCAATCCTTTGTCAGCAAGCTAGTCTCCAAAGGCGCCGTGCCCATTTATTTCATAACCTGCAACGATGCCAACGGCAAACCGGCCTACGCCTATATTATCTCTACGCCTGAAAAAATGAAACTATACGAAGCCGCCCGCCACGCCGCGCTCGACCTCACCCAATACGGCAATATCATCGCCAGCGGCTTCGGTCACACCCCCGCCAGCGAAACGCTGCAAATGCTTAAAGAGAAGTACGGTTTAGAGCCTGCAGAATAAAGAGTGCCCCACCGCGGGCTATTATGAAGATAATGTATTGCGTGTTAGCACAAGGTGGGTCGCCAATTCAGTGGGAACCACTTTTGTTATCCGGTAACCAAGGCTGGGCAGGTCAATGCCTGCGAACAGGTTTTCTCCCTGACCCAGAATAACGGGCGACACCGCCAGGTGCAGTTCGTCAATTGCTTTTGCAAGCAGATACTGGCGAACCGTCGAAACGCCGCCGCCGATTTTCACGTCCAGATCACCTGCAGCAGCTTTGGCTTGGGCAAGCGCTGCCTCGATCCCTTCGGTCACGAAATGAAATGTAGTGCCGCCTTCCATCACGATGGGCGCTCGCGCACGGTGGGTAAGGATAAAAGTTGGCGCATGATACGGAGGGTTGTTGCCCCACCAGCCCTTCCACTCAGGACCGCCCCAATCGTCGCCTGCCGGCCCAAACATATTATGGCCGAGAATAAAAGCGCCGAACCCTTCCATGGCGGCATGGGCGAAGCTATTGTCGGTCCCTTCCGTCCCACCGTCTTTGCCGATCATGGATCGAAATGTTTTTGTGGGAAAAAACCAATTCATTAATTCCGGACCACGCTTGCCAAGCGGATAAGCCAAGCCCTGTTCCGAACCAGCTCCGAAGCCGTCAATGGACACGCCAAAACCCGCTACGCGCACTTTACTCATAGAACTGCCATATAATTTAGAAAGTGGTGGAGAATAGGAGAGTCGAACTCCTGACCTCTACAATGCCATCGTAGCGCTCTACCAGCTGAGCTAATTCCCCACATGTGCCAAAAAGCGGCAAGGAGAAGGAAAATAGCGAACTTCCCGGCTGTGTCAATCAAATTTGCGTATCTGGCAAAAACCCGCCCACCTGCATCCGCCAAAGGGTGGCATAATGCCCGTTTTGGGCCAAAAGCCCAGCGTGGCTGCCGTCTTCGATGATCTCTCCGTCCTTGAACACCAGCACCCGGTCCATGTGCAAAAGGGTGGATAAGCGGTGCGCGATCACAATGGTCGTCCGCCCCGCCATCATTCCCTCAAGGCTCCCCTGAATGGCCGCCTCCGTCACCGAATCCAGCGACGAGGTGGCCTCGTCGAACATCAGGATGGGCGCATTTTTGAAAATGGCCCGCGCAATGGCAATCCGCTGCCGCTGCCCGCCCGAAAGCTTCACCCCCCGCTCGCCCACAATGGAGTCATACCCAAACTGCGCATCCATAATAAACCCATGGCAATGCGCAAGCTTCGCCGCCTCCACAATCATTGCCTCGTCCGCATCCTCGCGCCCATAGGCGATATTGTCGCGCAAACTGCGGTGAAACAATACCGGCTCCTGCGGAATCAGCGAAATCTGCGCCCGCAAACTATCCTGTGTCACGCCCGCAATATCCTGCCCGTCAATGCGTATCACCCCGCCTTCAAGGTCATACAGCCGCAAAATAAGGTTCACGAACGTGCTTTTCCCGCTCCCCGAAAACCCCACCAGCCCAACCTTTTCGCCCGCGCGGATGGTAATGTTTTTTCCCGCAAACAGGTTTTGCCCCGCATGATACTCAAACGACACATCCTGAAATGCAATCTCGCCCCGCGTCACAACTAACGGCCCCGCGCCCTCGCGGTCCACCAGCCCGTGTGGCTCCCGCACCAGCTCCAGCGCCTGCTGGCACACCCCAATCTCGCGGTAAAAACTCGGAAACTCCATCCCCACCCGCCACAGCAGATACATCAAATTGATGGTCGTGGATAAAATAAACGCAACATCCCCGCTGCTCACCAGCCCCGCCTGCCAGCGCGAAACCAGCACCCTCAGCAGCAGCACGATCATGATGAAGCACGGGATTTCCAGCAGCATCTTCACCTTCGCAATCGTGAAAATCATCCGCCTGTGCGCTCTTATTTCGTCCGTCTGGAACTGGCGTATATACCCCAGCTCCGCACCTTTGCGCGCAAACAGCCGCACCGTGATGAAGTTGCCCACGCTGTCCACAATCCGCCCCATCAGCTCACTGCGAATCTCTGAATGCGCATACGAAACCCGGTCACACTGCTTGGAATAAAACACGCAAATTCCCAGATGCGCCACCGTCCACCCCAGCAAAATCGCTGCAAAAAGCGGGCTGATGGTGGCCATAATCCCTGCCGTCAGCAGCGCCGTCACCAGGCTCGGAATATAAAACCGCACCGATTGCGTAACCATGTAATGCACCCCATGCACCATGTCGCTGATCTTGTTGGTGATGCTGCCCGTGAGATGCGTCGAAAAATACTGGTGCGAATGCCCGAATACATATGCCGCCAGCCGCTCACGAATATCGGCCTGAAACGCGGGCGAAAACACATAATCCACCCCGTCCGTAATGCGCCACGCCACCACACTCGCCGCCCACAATCCGCCCCCCAGCCACAGCGGGACCGATAGCGCCGCGTAAATCCCCGCCCGGTCGCCCTCATGGGCCGCAAACGCGTCAATAATCAGCTTCACCACATACGGGAACAACACCTGCTCCACCGGCCACATCAGCGACAGCACCGCAAGCGCCGCAAAGCTCACCCTGTGCCGCCGCAGGAAAAACCCGATAAACGCCCCCAACCGGTCCGGTAACCGCATCACTGCACCTCCGCATGTGTTTTCAGCAGCACATACACCCCCCACGCGCGCCACACCATCTCAAATCCCAGCTTCTGCACCGCTTCCATCTG
>JAYULW010000113.1:0-3625 GCA_043763155.1 Alphaproteobacteria bacterium
ATCGGCGTAACAGGTGGGGTTAGCAGCTCGGAGGCATCCATGGCGCTAAACGCACCATCGCCCTCGCCGCCCAGCAAAACCCGTTCAAGAATGTTGAACTTAAGCCGGTGCTTCATTTGCGTGCGCGCCTGCCTGAACTGCGCAATCACCTCGTCGTCATTGGGTCGCTCCGCCAGCCGGTCATAGGCCGCAAGCAACGCATCCACATCCGCATGTGCCAGCACAAATTCGTCATGCGTATACGAGATATCCAGCATCGTCCTGCCCAGTGCTCCTTTAGCCGCCGAAATCCGCATAAACGCCTTATACGCTTCCATATGCCGCAAGCTCCGGTGCAACCCTGCAATCCCTTCCCGCTCCTGCCTGAGATATACGGGGTTGTTGCTGACCAGCGCATCGGGCGGTTGGTCCACGCGCAGGGTTTTATGAAGCACTTCTTTTTTCTGCGCCTCGCTCATGCTGTGGAACTCAATCATGCTGAATTCCTGGCGCAGTTCATCCCCTGCGATTTCTTTTTTCGCCCCCACCGATACCACGCCGCTTTCCGTGACGGGCGCGATCTTATAGGTCTTTTTAGCCTGGATCGTATTGTAAAAATGCTTCGCCGGTTGCGACATCGCAATATAAATGCCCAGCTCAAATAGGCGCTGTGCCTCGATATCGCTCGCCATACGTGTCGCCTCGTCGGAAAGCGTGTTCAGTTGCTGCTGCGCCTGCGTAATCGCCGTTTGGATAATGCCCGCGGACCTCCTTGCCCTGCGCCCATGCGCAGGCAACCGCGAGGATAGTGCCTTCAGCTTGTCCAGCACTTCGCGGGTGTGGTCGCGGCTGGCCTTGCGCAGCTCGCCGCGCAGCTCCATAGCCTCGTGCTCTATGGCTTCTACGGGGTCATCGTCAGGCTCAAGAACTGCCGCTGCAGGCAGGCCGTGTTTGGTAGAATGTTCGGAAAAACGCTTACTCATGCCCTAATCATAGCAAAAGCCGCAAAGCCCTAGCGTGAAACATTTATGATGCGGCCACAACCAAATATGACAGCCATCTTACAGCGCCATATATCGCCGCACTACCAAGCTACCTCAACAGCTTATCCCAGAAAGATTTGCCAAGTTCCGGCCCCCGCGAATGCGTGCCTGCATGTTGCGGCTGGCCGGGATATTCGTTTTCACCCTGCTGCCCGCCAAGCCATGGCAGCGAGAGATCGCCATCTCCCAGCGGCAGGTCATGCGGCGGCGTGTTGGCCAGCGCCGAGATCATGTAATTATGCCAGATCTGCGCGGGCAACATACCGCCCGTCACTTTTTTCATCGGCGTATTGTCGTCATTGCCCACCCATACCCCGGTCACCAAATCGGGCGTATACCCCATGAACCATGCATCCCGGTAGTCCGAGGTAGTGCCCGTCTTGCCCGCCGCTGGCCGGCCAATTTTGGCAGCCTTCCCCGTGCCCACATTCACCACGTTCATCAGCATCTCGTTCATCATGCCCACCACGCCGGGCCGCAGCACCGCGCCTGAAGGCGCGCCCTGCCGCTGGTAAAGCACCTTATCGCCCTTCGCAGAATCAATTTCAAGAATCCCGTAAGGATAGACAATCACTCCATTCGCAGCCAGGTGCGCATAAGCGTTGGTCATCTCCAGCAGTGACACCTCCGTGGCCCCCAGCGCAATGCTCGGCAGCGGGTCCATATCGCTGCTGATGCCAAGCCGCCGCGCCTCGTCGATCACGCGTTCAAACCCCACCTCCTGCGCCACCTGCACCGCCACCGTGTTCACCGATTCCGTCACCGCGTCTTTCAGCGTCAGCGTGCCGAGATATTTATTGGTGTAATTCTTTGGGTGCCAGTATCCCCCCGCCACCTTGATGCTCACCGGCTGGTCCTCCACGATGGAACCCGGCGTAAGCCCGTTTTCCAGCCCCGCCAGATACACAAACAGCTTAAAAGAAGAACCCGGCTGCCGCAGCGCCTGCGTCGCACGGTTATATTGGCTCTCCGCATAGCTCCTGCCGCCGATCATCGCCCGTATCGCCCCGTCCGGCGCCATGGAAAGCAGCGCCGCCTGCTCGGCATTGTGCGAAGCGCCGTCCTTATCCATGATATCGTTCACCGCCTTCTCGCCCATCGCCTGCATCGCCGGGTCAATCGTGGTCACCACCACCACGTCCTCCGTGATCGTGCCAACATAATCCTGTAGCTGGTCAATCACCCAGTCGGAGAAATACTGCATACTCTGCGCGCTGCGCTTGCGCGCGTTCATGGTGCGTGCCAGCTCTTCCTTGGCTTTCTTCGCCTGTTCCGGCTTCAGGTAGCCCGCGTCTTCCATGTTGCTCAAAACCACAGTAGCCCGCTCGCGCGAATGCGCCGGGTTGCTGGTGGGCGCATAGCGCGAAGGCGCTTTCAAAAGCCCCGCCATGACAGCGGATTCGCTTAAACTAAGGTCGCGCGCGCTCTTATCGAAATAACGGTGCGCCGCCGCATCCACCCCGTAGCTGCCCGCCCCGAGATACACCCGGTTCAGGTAAATGCTCATGATTTCCTTCTTGGAAAAGCGCCGCTCCAGCTTAATCGCCAGCATCATTTCCTTGATCTTGCGCAGGAATGAGCGCTCCGGCGTAAGGAACACATTCTTCGCCACCTGCTGCGTGATCGTGCTGCCGCCCTGCACCACATGCCCCGCCCGGATATTGACGAATGTCGCCCGCGCCAGCCCCAGCGGGTCAATGCCGAAATGATGGTAAAAATTCCGGTCTTCCGTCGCCACCACCGCGTCGACCAGCGACGTGGGCAGCGAATCGAATTTCAGGTATTCCCCGTAAATATCCCCATAGCTGCCGATAATATCACCCTTCTGCGTCTTTATCAGGATGCTCGGCGCCTTCGTGGATTTATTGAGGTCGTCAATATCGGGCAAGCCAAACGTGAACCATGCGTAAAACAGCACGCAGAACATGCCGAAGCACAGCCACAGTCGCGTATAAATGCGCTGGCGCGAAAGCGGCATTTTTTTCTTCTTCTTTTTCTTTGCGCCCGCCCGGTAGCTGGGATAATGCCCCGCCGGTTCTTTCTTCTCCCGCTTTGGCGTGCGCCCCTCCGTGGAAAGGTTGCGGCGCTTCGGTTTGCGCTTCGGCCCCAGGCGCTTGCGTATTTTTGAAAGCAGGCTCATGGCTTGGCCGCCTCTTTGCGCATCATCGCTTCCAGCTTGCGCACCGCCTGCTTCGCAAGCAGTTTCTTAGGTAGCCGCGCAGAGCCGATAATGCTCACCTCCCGAAGTGTCGCAGGGTCCATCGCCGTCACTTTGACAGAACTGCCGATCACAACGAACTCCACGAGATAGCCGGGTGCAGCATCATTCATTACACTTCGACATCTTCAGGCAATTTTGTATCGGGCAATTTTTCCATGCGCAGCCGGGTCACCTGCGCCCCGTCCTTCGACACCACCGTAAAGCGGAAACCGTGCACGTCGAACTGCGCCCCCACAGATGGAATCGCCTCCACCTCATGGATCAGCAGCCCCGCAATGGTCGAAGCATCCTGGTCCGGCAGGTTCCAGTCCAGGTGCCGGTTCAGGTCGCGCAGCGAAAGCGCCCCGTTCACGTAATAAGCTTCGCCTACTTTCTGAATATC
>JAYULW010000114.1:0-20387 GCA_043763155.1 Alphaproteobacteria bacterium
CCAGTCCTGGGGAATCTGCATGAATCCCCACGCGTCCAGCAGCGGCATATGCGAAGGCGGCGTCACAATCACCAATAAATACGTAAACGCCGAAAGCCCGCCCGCCGCCCAAGGCATGAACTTGGCTGAAATTTCGCCCTTCAGCAGCGTGTCGCACAGCAGCGACCCAATGGCCGTGCCGATGGAAAACACCGTCAGCAGCAAAATATATACCTGATTGTCTGCTCCCACCACGGCCTGCGCATAATTGGCAAACTGCGACATATACACCGACGCAAACAGCAAAAACCACGACAGCGCCAGAATCGGCAGCCACACCGTGCGGTCCTGCGCCGCATAGCTCACAATGGACTTGGTCCCCCGCCACAAATTAAAATCAATCACCATATCGGGGTGCGAAATCTGCGACGTCGGAATAAAACTGGCCGCCAGCAGCCCCGCCAGCGCAATAGCAATCGCCGAATAGCCAATAATATTGCCCGGATACTCCACCAGCAGCCCGCCCGCAATCAGCCCGAAGAGAATTGCAATGTAACTCCCCCCCGCCATAAACCCATTACCCGCCAGCAACTCATTTTTGCGCAAATGGTCCGGCAAAATGCTGAACTTGATCGGGCTGTAAAACGTCGTATGCATCCCGCTTAAAAACAGCATCACCATCAGCAGCGGAATATTTTCCGTCTGGAACCCAAAAAACGCGATGCCCATGATGCACACTTCCGCAACCTTGGCGATAACCACCAGCCGCGACTTCTCAAATTTATCGGCCAAAGACCCCGCAATCGAAGAAAACAAAATCAGCGGAACCATCAGCAGCGCCGAACACATCGTGACCAGAATCTCCGGCTGCATCGGCAGGCTAATGCCCTTGCGCGCCGAATACGCAATCAGCACCACCAGCCCCGAACGAATCAAATTATCGTTAAACGCGCCAAGGAAGGTTGCCAAAAACACCGGCAAAAACCGCAAGCGCATAAACAGCTTGAACTTCAAAGGGGGCAGGTGCAACGCTTCGATTTCCATGCGGCCCCTACGTCAGCACAATGAAAAACCACACCAGCCCGGCATTCACCAGGCTCACCAGCACCGCAGCGCTCCCCACGTCCTTCGCCGCCTTAGACAAAGGGTGAATCTCGGCGGAAATACGGTCAATCGCCGCCTCAATCCCGCAATTCAGCAGCTCCACCACCAGCACCAGCAGCACGCTGCCCGTAAGCATTGCCCGCTCCACGCCCGAATGCCCAAGGCACAGCGCCAGCGGCAGCATAATGCCCGCTAAATACGCCTCCGTGCGAAACGGCGCCTGCTGCCACGCCCACTGCAACCCGGAAACAGAGTAGCCATATGCGTTCACAATGCGCCGCATTTCGTCAGATAGCTTCTTTCTGCTCATACATTTCCATGGGCAGGTTATAAATATCCGTCGCCGGGGTGATGCCCTCAAACCCCTGCACCAGCAGCCTCGTCACTTCCGCGTCCATCACCGCGCACATGCGCGTTTTTTTAGAAATGATCGGCGCGCGCAACCATTCAAAATGCGCAGGCGCAAGATCGTGGCCCAGAATATCGCCCGCCTGCCTGTAGCGCCCTTCACTGTCTTCTTCGCGTGGCCTCCAGCCTTCGCCGACCGTGGTCAGGCTGCTGGTAAAATGATTGCTGGCCACCAATTGTTGCCGCGCTCCCAGCTCCGAAACTTCCGCCGTATTTTCCAGCCGCTCGATCACGCAGCCTTCGCCCGCGCGCAGGCCCGCCAATACAAAAATCACCGGCATCGCAATACGCGTTTCACACAGCATAGTCTTGGCTTCATCATACGTCTTCGCGGTCTCAAACACCTTGCGCAATAAATGCGCGGGCGGCAGTCCTTCTTCGTTCGCCACGATCTTGCGGTTTTCCACCCAATCGCCCAAAAACGATTTGCCGTGCTTGCGCATCGGCGCCTGATTAATCGCAGCGCTAAACCGCCCCGGCGCCATAGCGGTAAAAACACCCGACATGCCCGGCCAGGTAAGATTATAAAAATCCCCCGCCTTGCTGCTCTGGCGCACCACCATCAGTTGTTTGCCCAATTCCGCAAACGGCCAGTCCATCACCCGTAAGAGCGAAACCGATTCGCCCGTGCGGTAAAGCCCGCTGGTGCAGCCCCACTCGTAGCAGGTGTTCAGCGCATATACCCCCGGCACGTCTAAAATATCGGCAAAAGTCTCAATTTCATACAAAAACGGGTTTCGCGTCTTCGCCAGCCACGCATGGGAGCGCTTATCCATGAACGGAAGCGCCAGATAGCTGGCCAAATGGCTCGCCAGCCCGAACGCATAAGTGCTGGCGCGAATGATGGTATTGGCCTTGTCGGGGAACGCGCGAAGCAGGTCCACTGGCGTTTTGCCGCGAAGGTCAACAAAGGGAATCGTTGTTTTAAGCATAGCTGGTGTCACCCGCTCATAACATGTTGAGTCAACATTGGTTTACTTATATACTGCCATGCCCGAACCAAACGCCAGCACTTTATACAATTTTGCTCTTATGAGAATATGGTTATGAAAAAATCCCCCGCCCCAAAAAACGCCCCGAAAAAAACAACGCCAAAAATAATTAAGAAACCCACCCGCGAACAGGCCGAAGACGCGGTGCGCACCCTGATCCGCTGGGCCGGTGACGACCCAAGCCGCGAAGGCATGCTCGATACCCCCAAGCGCGTGGTGAAAGCGTATGATGAATTTTTCAGCGGCTACACCAAAGACCCGCAATCCATTTTAAATCGCACCTTCAAAGACGTGGAAGGTTACGACGAAATGATCGTACTGCGCGATATTTGTTTCAGCTCCTTCTGCGAACACCACATGGTCCCCTTCACGGGCCGGGTGCATGTCGCCTACCTGCCGCAAGATAGCGTGGTGGGCCTAAGCAAGCTTGCGCGGCTGGTGGATGTTTTCGCCAAGCGCCTCCAGATTCAGGAAAAACTCACCGCCCAGATCGCCAATACATTGAATGATGTGTTGAAGCCCAAAGGCGTGGGCGTAGTGGTCGAGGCCACCCATATGTGCATGACCATGCGGGGTGTGCAAAAAACCGGGGCCGTGATGCAAACCAGCAAGCTCCTCGGCCGCTTCCGCACCGACGCCCGCACCCGCCAGGAATTCTACAGCCTCATCAACTTCCCGCCGCATACGAACCGATAATATGCAAACCGATTCGCTGCTGCAAGCCACCCTCACCCACCTCAAAGCCCTCGTTGGCTTCAACAGCGTAAGCTCCCTCTCCAACCTCCCCATCATTGACTATATCGAGGGCTACCTCACCGCCCATGGCGTGCCCTGCACCCGCGTCCCCTCGCCCGACGGAAATAAAAGTAATCTCCTTGCCCGCATTGGCCCCGAAGCCGTGGGCGGCGTCATCCTCTCCGGCCACACCGACGTGGTTCCCGTCGAAGGCCAGCCATGGGTCACCGATCCCTTTACCCTCACCGAAAAAGACGGCATTCTTTTTGGCCGCGGCACCGCCGACATGAAATCTTTCATCGCCGTTTGCCTCGCCATGGTCCCTGAGCTGAAAGCCGCCGCCACCAAAAAACCTTTCTGGTTTGCCTTTTCTTACGACGAAGAGGTCGGCTGCCTCGGCGCTCCCCATTTGCTGTCCCACATCGTGGCCAACATCCCCAAACCAGCCTACGCTATCATCGGCGAACCCACCCTGATGCAGGTCGTCACCGCCCACAAAGGCGTGATCTCGTTTGAAACCACCGTCACCGGCCTCGAATGGCACTCCAGCCAGCCCCACCTCGGCGTAAACGCCGTCCACGCCGCCTGCGACCTCGTAAACCTGCTCAGCACCATGGCCAAGGAGCAAGCCGCAACAGGCCTGCGCGACGAGCGCTTCACCCCGCCCCACACCACCGTGCATGTCGGCACCATCCACGGCGGCACTGCGCGCAACATCATCCCCCGCGAGTGCGTCTTCCAGTGGGAGATCCGCCCACTCCCCGGCGACAACCACCAGAAAATCCTCGACCGTTTCACCGCCCGCGTCGCCGAGCTGCTCGCGCAGATGCAAGCTGTCCACCCACAGGCCTCCATCACCTCCCGCCCTATCTCGCACATGACTGGCGTCACCCTGCCCGCATCCGCGCAAGCCAACTGCCACACAGTCATGCGCTGCGCGCAAACCAACGCCGAAAAAGCAGTATCTTTCGGCACCGAAGCAGGCGTGTTCAACGACCACGGCGTGCCCGCCATCATCTGCGGCCCCGGCGATATTCAGCAAGCCCATAAGCCAAATGAATTTATCGAACTGGCACAAATTCGCGCCTGCATCGAGTTCATGTTGCGATTGACCTCCGACGCGCAAATCGCTACACATTAAGTCATGTACAGAAGCATCACGCACGACATCCAGATTACCGTGGTTCCCGTCTACTTGGAGGAGCAATCCGACCCAGAGGACCATCACTATGTCTGGGCATATACGATTGAGCTGGAAAACACCGGCGACAAAACCGTGCAGCTCATGAACCGCCACTGGCACATCACCGACGCTAACGGCAGCGTGCAGGAAGTGCGCGGCGCAGGCGTGGTCGGCGAACAACCCGTGCTGAATGCCGGCGACGAATACCAGTATACCAGCGGCGCAGCCCTGCGCACCCCCTCCGGCATCATGCGCGGCAGCTACGAAATGACCACCGAAGACGGCGAGTCCTTTTTGGTGGAAATCCCTATTTTTTCGCTGGATAGCCCCGACCAACTCCAGCGCCCGAACTAGCAATACTGCTAAAAAATCATTGCCTTAGCTCAAATTTTGTCATAATATTGTCATGTGCTTTTGCCCGCCGCTTCGGGTAAAATAGTAAGATAATACAACAAAGGTCTCCCGGATGTCTGATGGCGGTCCCGCACTAAGTGCCGACAGAGTTGCGCAAATCAACGCAGCTAACGCCGCGCCCCCGTCCGATAAACCCAAAACCCTCGACGAATTCATCAGCTCGCTGATGGAAATGCCCATGCGCATCATCAGCAAGCTCACGCCCGTGAATGCCGAAGCCGCGCTCAAAACCGGCGTGTTCGTAAACGCCGACATCACCAAAGCGGGCATTCAGGTCAACAACCAGATCATGAAGGCAAACCCGCTCGCCATTTCCTCAAACATCGGCAACATGATCGCCGAAGGTGTGCAGGTGGCCAGCGTCAAAGATTTTAGCGGCGTAAAAGGCACCGCCGTTGAAGGTATTCCCGTGCAGGCCGCCGTGCATATTCCCATGTCCGACCTGTTCGTGAGCATGCCCCCAAGCCACACGCCGAACATCAGCGCCCCCGAACGCTCTATGGGCAATATGATTGGCTAACGCGCTTTTCTTCTTTCTTCCCCCCGCTAAATCCACTAAAAATATCCCAGCCTTACAGCAGGGATTTTTTACATATGAAGATAGCCGTATTAAAAGAACGCAAACCCGGTGAACTTCGCGTCGCCGCTACCCCCGACGCAGTCAAAAAATACATCGCTGGCGGAAACACCGTAGTCGTAGAAGCCGGCGCAGGCAAAGGCTCGTCCATCCCCGACGCCGATTACGTGGCCGCTGGCGCGCAAATCGCCGCCGAACTCAGCGATGCAACCACAGACGCAGCCCTCATCTTAAAGGTGAACGCTCCCGAAAAAGAAGAGCTGATGCTCATCCCCGAAGGCGCAATCCTCGTAGGCCAGCTCGACCCCCATGCAAACGCCGATGCGCTGGCCGCCTACCACCTCAAAAAACTTTCCACCTTCGCCTTGGAACTTCTCCCCCGCATCTCCCGCGCCCAAAGCATGGACGTGCTTTCCTCACAGTCCAACCTCGCAGGGTACCGCGCCGTGATTGATGCGGTTGCCGCCTTCGGCAAAGTCGTCCCCATGATGATGACCGCCGCAGGAACCGTCGCCCCCGCTAAAGCCCTCATTCTGGGCGCAGGCGTTGCAGGCCTGCAAGCCATCGCCACCGCCCGTCGCTTAGGCGCGGTCGTCTCCGCCTTCGACGTTCGCCCTGCGGTCAAAGAACAGGTGGAATCCCTCGGCGCAAAATTCATCGAAGTTCCCGCCGCCGAATCCGGCGAAGCCACGGGCGGCTACGCAAAAGAAATGAGCGACGATTACAAACAAAAACAATCCCAACTCATCGCCGACACGCTGAAAAAGCAAGACATGGTCATCACCACCGCCCTCATCCCCGGCAAGCCCGCGCCTGTGCTGATCACCGAAGATATGGTCAAAGGCATGAAACCCGGCTCCGTAATCGTAGACCTCGCCGCCGCGTCCGGCGGCAACTGCCCACTCACCAAACTCGATAAAGTCACCGAAAAATACGGCGTCACCATCATCGGTTTTTCAAACATGGCCGCCCGCGTATCGGTAGATGCCAGCCAGCTCTACGCCCGCAACCTTTATAATTTCGTAAGCACCCTCCTCGTCTCAAAAGAAGGCGCCCCCGACGTGAAATGGGACGATGAACTGGTTATCGGCACCCTCCTTACCAAAGACGGCCAAACCGTACATAAAAATTTCAAACCATGAAAAAATTCCTGAAAATTTTCGCCATTATTAGCAGCATCCTCATCCTGCTCGTCATCGTTTGCGGCGCGTATGGCATGTATAAATACAAAACCGATGCGGGTAATATCCAGTCCGAAACAGCCACCACCGCCATCGGTTCCATCAAAGCCATTTCCGCCGCATGGGACCCCGCCGAGCTGCAAAAACGCGAACACCCCCGCCTCATCGCCGAACTCGTCAAACAAAACCAGAACCTCGAAGACTTCTTCAAAATCTACCGCAAGCTTGGCGCGCTCAAAGGTGAGCCAGCCTGCACCCTTGCCAATTTCCGCTCCAATGTCGGCATCCCCACCTTCACCCTCGCCGACTACACCTGCACCGCACCCTTTGAAAACGCCACCGCCACCTTCTACATGGAGCTATTGAAAGACAGCGACACCAACGGCGCGTATCTTTTCAGCACCTTCCGCGTAGATTCCCCCCTCTTCCTGAAAATACTGGAGAAATAGCTATGTACGATAGCGAAGCCCTCAAGCAAAAATCCGAAGCCCTCGTAACCCAGGCGTCCGATCTCGCCGAAGACATCAACGCCATGAACCTGCACCTCCAGCATGGCGGCGTAGACCCCTTTATCTTCGGCCTCACCGTCTTCGTCCTTGCCTGCTTCGTGGGTTATTACGTGGTCTGGAAAGTAACCCCCGCCCTGCACACCCCCCTCATGGCCGTCACCAACGCCATTTCCGGCATCATCATCGTGGGCGCAATCATCGCCCTTGGCCCCGACGGTTCGGGCTTCGCGCATGTCGCGGGCTTCTTCGCCGTCGTCATCGCCTCCATCAATATCTTCGGCGGCTTCATCGTCACCCAGCGCATGCTGGCCATGTTCCAGAAAAAACCAACCAAAGGACCCACCAAATGAAAAAAGAATGCAAAGTCTCCGCCTGCCTGATTCCTATGGTTGCCGTATTCATTTTCCTGTTCGGCTATAACTGCCTCGTGCATGGCCACCTCCTCATGGCCGATTACGCCCAAACCCCCGCCCTCTGGCGCACCGACGCCGAAATGCAGCAGCTCGCCCCCATGTGGTTCGCCTATTATGTGGCGCTCGCTGCCGTGCTCACCTGCTGGTTCAAAAAAACCAAATCCGTTTTTGCCTGCGCCCCCACCCCCGGCGAAAAGCCCAGCTGCTGCCCCATCAAGTCCGGCGGCTGCTGCTTCGGCCTGAAGCTCGGCCTGCTCATGGGCCTGCTCATGGCATGCGGTTACCTCTACATGCCCATTTCCTCCACCCTCGCCATCAAATGGTTCTTCACCGGCTTGTTTGAAGGCCTTGGCGCGGGCATGGTACTCGGCATGACCTGCAAAGCGTCCGCAACCTGCTCCACCGATAAAGGCATGCCATGAGCGATAGCTTCTACTTATTATACCTCGTCTCTGCCGTTCTTTTCATCCTCGCGCTGAAGGGTCTCTCCTCGCCCGAATCGGCCCGGCGCGGCAACCTCTTCGGCATGGTCGGCATGGGCCTCGCCGTCATCACCACCTTGTGCCTTCCCTCTGTCACCAACTACGCCCTCATCATTTTCGGCGTCATGATCGGTGGCATCATCGGCACAGGCATCGCCCAGCGTATCCAGATGACGGCCATGCCCCAGCTTGTCGCCGCCTTCCATTCGCTGGTTGGTTTCGCCGCCGTCCTCATCGCCTCCGCTGCGTTGTGGGCGCCCGAATCCTACGGCATCGGCACCAGCGGTTCCCTGCATTTCGGCTCACTGGTGGAAATGAGCCTCGGCTCCGTCATCGGCGCCATTACCTTCTCCGGCTCCATCATCGCGTTTGCTAAGCTTCAGGGCGTTATGTCCGGCAAGCCCATCCGCTTCGCCACCCAATCCACCCTGAACCTCTTGGTGGCCATCTCTATCGTCTCCCTGCTGCTCATTTTCTGCTTCAGCGAATCCAAGCTCATCTTCACTGCCATGACCCTGCTGGCCTTCGCCTTCGGCCTCCTCCTCATCGTCCCCATCGGCGGCGCGGACATGCCCGTGGTCGTTAGCATGCTCAACTCCTATTCCGGCTGGGCCGCCTCCGGCATCGGCTTCACGCTGGGCAATCCCCTCCTCATCATCACCGGAGCCTTAGTCGGCGCCAGCGGCGCAATCCTTTCGTACATCATGTGCAAAGCCATGAACCGCAGCATTTTCAACGTCATCTTCGGCGGCTTCGGCACCGCCCCCACAGGCGAGATTGCAACTGCATCCGCCGACGACCGCCCCATCAAGTCCGGCAGTCCCGAAGACGCAGCCTTTTTGCTAAAAAACGCCAGCTCCGTCATTATCGTCCCCGGCTACGGCATGGCCGTGGCCCAAGCCCAGCACTCGGTGCGCGAACTCATGAAAACCCTCGAAGAAGAAGGCGCCACGGTAAAATTCGCCATCCACCCCGTCGCGGGCCGCATGCCCGGCCACATGAATGTCCTCCTCGCCGAAGCAAACGTGCCGTACGACAGCGTCCACGAACTCGAAGAAATAAACTCCGACTTCGCCACAGCCGACGTCGCCTTCGTCATCGGCGCAAACGATGTCACCAACCCCGCCGCCAAAAACAACCCCCAATCCCCCATCTTCGGCATGCCCGTGCTGGACGTGGGCCTCGCCAAAACCGTGATCTTCATCAAGCGCTCCATGGCCGCAGGCTACGCCGGAATCGAAAATGAACTCTTCTACCAAGACAACACCATGATGCTCTTCGGCGACGCCAAAAAAGTCACCGACGAACTGGTAAAGGCACTAAAACATTGATGAAGCCCCTCGCCTTCTTCCCGGACGCAAACGCGGGCCGCGCCGCGCAAAATGTGCTGGCGAATGAAAACATCCCCACCACCCTGATTAACACCGGCTCCGGCCTGAACATGCTGGTCGCCGACCGCTGCATGGACGCCGCCCAAACCTTGCTCAAATCCAATAAAAACGCCGTCATGGAACGCCCCATGCCGGGAAACGCCCGCAAATACGCGCTCCTCGCCCTTTTCGGCCTTGCAGTTGCGGGCCTGCTAACCTTGGCCGCCACCCACTAAACGCTTGCCCCCCAACCCCAATATGCATACAATCACCGACTGTTATGTTTAATTAGGGGCGTTATGGCAAATAACACTGAAAATTCAGCTATTTCCGAAGGCACATCCTTCGAGCAGGCCTTAAAAGAGCTGGAATCCATCGTGCGCAAGCTCGAAAGCGGCTCCGGCGATCTCGACGCCTCCATCAAAGACTATGTCCGCGGCACCGACCTCAAGGATTATTGCCAGGAAAAATTAAAGCAGGCCCGCCTGAAAGTAGACTCCATTCTGAAAAATCAGGAAGCAGGCCTTGGTGGCCTCGCCCTGCAACCCTTTGATGCACAATAGACAGACATATGACCGCCAGCCACGAAGCACTGCACAACGCAATCAACAAAGTTGCCACCGCTCTTGAAGACCGCATGGGCGAATTGCTCGCCGTACCGGGAAAGTCCAGCAGCACCGTTATCTCCATGGGCAAAAAAGCTGCCAGTGATGGCGAAACGGGCAATGTGCGCGGCGCCGACACCATCGTGGAAGCCATGCGCTACTCGGCATTGTCCGGTGGCAAGCGCCTTCGCCCCTTCCTCACCGCCTGCTCTGCCAGCCTTTTCGGCGTAAGCTGGGAAGCCGCGATTGAAACCGCCAGCGCCATCGAATTCATCCACACCTATTCCCTCATCCACGACGATTTACCCGCCATGGATAATGATGATCTCCGCCGTGGCAAACCCACCTGCCACAAGGCCTTCGGCGAAGCCGCAGCCATCCTCGCAGGCGACGGCCTCCTCACCTACGCATTCCAGATTCTCGCCAGCCCCAAAATCCACTCCGACGCCGCCGTGCGTTGCGAGCTGATTTCCGCACTCGCCACCGCTTCCGGTTGCTGGGGCATGGTCGGCGGCCAGATGATGGACCTCGAAGCTGAAAACGCTACCCTCTCGGTAGATGAAATCATCCGCCTCCAGCGCCTGAAAACCGGCGAACTCTTCGCCGTATCGTGCGAAGCGGGCGCAATCCTCGGCAAAGCCCCCGGCATGATGCGCAACTTGCTCCGCGCCTACGCCCACGACATGGGCCTCGCCTTCCAGATCACCGACGATTTGCTCGACGTTGAAGGCACCCGCACCGAAATGGGCAAGAGCGTGAACAAAGATAAAATCGCAGGCAAAGCAACGCTGGTGTCCGTCATGGGCGTAGAACGCGCCCGCGAACATTCGCAAATCCTGATCAAACAGGCGATCTCGCACCTCTCCGTATTCGACAAAAAGGCCGACAACCTCCGCCAGCTCGCCGAATTCGTGATCTCGCGTAAGGTCTAAACTTTATTCACGAGCGCAAAGTAAAGCTTATGCGGCAATAGCTGCATGGTCTTCAGTATGAGCGCAAAACGCTTCGGGAAATACACCTCGAAGCGGTTGCTGGAAATCCCCCGCACAATCCGCTGCGCAGCCTTATCCGCCGTCATGATAAACGGCATCGGGAATTCGTTGATGTCGGTAAGCCGTGTCTTCACAAACCCCGGACACACCACCTGCACCTTGATGCCCGTACCGTCCAGGTCAATGGCCATATTCTCGCCCAGGTGCAAAAGCGCTGCCTTGCTCGCCCCATAGCCAATAGCGCGGGGAAGCCCGCGATACGCCGCCACACTGGCCACCAGCACAATATGCCCCGCCTTTTTCGCCATGAAATACGGAATCACCGGCGCAAGCACGCGCAGCGCTCCGCCGAAATTCACATCCATCATCGCCTCGGTCTTTTGCAGGTCAAAATCCTTAGCGCTCATCGGCGTGTAAATCCCGGCGTTATACATCACCATGTCCACGCCACCCCAGCGCGCCTCAATGGCCTCCCACGCCGCCACAACGCTCTCGTTATTGGTAACATCCACATTCTGCACCATGTGCCCTGCCCCCGGCAGCGAAGCCACCAGCGAAACCAGCTTTTCGGTACTGCGCGCACTCAAAACCAATTGCGCGCCCTCGCCCGCAAGCAGCATGGCCGTTGCCGCGCCAATGCCCTCACTGGCCCCAACTAACCAGACTTTCTTGCCCGCCCACATCATTTTTTGGCTCATTTGGGAAGCTTATGGAACGTAATCAGCAGCTCACCCACCTTGATGCCGAATTTCTTCATCTGCACCCGGTTGATCGCGGTTTTGTCGTCCAGCCTGTAAATCCAGTCATCCATCGAAAGGTCAATGGTGGAGCTCTTATACGGCACCGTCAGCACATATTTCATGTTGGTTGCGTTGCCTTCCTGCGCGCCCATGGCTTCGCCCACCACATCATGCGCCGTCCCGGTAAAATGCTTGTCGTCGGTAAACGTAATCGTCCACACCCGCCCGCTTTCCTTGCCGTCGTTATATTTGAACTTTTCCGTCAGCGTGCCGCCCTTATCGCTAAACTCGCCATGCATATCCACCTTGAACTGCTCTTCCACCACGCCCGAACGGTTCAGGAAAACCCCTTGCGCCTCTACATGGCCATTAAAATATTCCCGCACATCCATATGCGGTTCACGCCCTGCATATTCCTCGATTTTCGAACCCGAACAGCCCGAAAGCATCACCATCAAACCCGCAACCATCGTCGTTTTAGTAAGCATAAACTTTCTCCTTTTGATCAAGCGGGCTTCGCTGCAATAACCCTATCGCAGCAATTTTAAATACACAAGGCAGCAGCCCGTAGCATAACGACAACCGCCCTAAAGATTCCATGCTGTTTTCCACCCCCGGCACATAGCCCCCCGCCGCCAGTATCGGCAGCGCCAGCCCTGCGGCAAAAGCCATGGTCAGTTTCGTCATAAAATTCCATAGCCCAAACGCGCTTGCCACCGCCTCCGGCTTATCCGCCAGCGCGTCCGAAAGCAGCGAAGGCATCAGCATCGAATCCGCCCCCAATGTCAGCCCCGTCAGCGTGCAAATAGCATAAAACGCCCCAACATCCCCCGCACCCAGCCCCCATGCCCACACAAAGCATACAATCGCCACCGTCATGGCAACCATCAGGCAGCGCCGCTTGCCCACCTTCAAACTAAGCCGCGCCCAAAGCGGCATCCCCGCCGCCGCACTCAAAAAATACACCGCCAGCATCGCGCCCGCCTGCGCCTCCGCCTGCAAAACATCCTTCACATAAAATAAAAACAACGTAGACGTAATCGCAGTCGGAATGGCATTGCAAAACCCAATCCCCAGTACCCAACGCACTTCCAAACTACGCAGCAAACTCCCAAAACTAGCCGAAACCCCATCAGGCCGCGCCCGTATCCGCACCGACCCAATACAAACCCACGCGCACACTAAAAGCAGCGGACACAGCGAAACGCTAAACCAGAAATACGCCTCCTTAACCGCAAAATGCTTCAGCAGCACCGCAGGCAGGACAGACGCAAACAGCACCCCCACCAGCATCGAACCTTCGCGAAACGCCGCCACCCGCGTGTGGTCGTGCGTGGCCTCCGCCATGCCCACCCCTAGCGCATAATAATTGATCATCAGCACACTAAAACTCGCATACACCAGCAGCAAACACCCCGCCAGCCATAGCGCCGCATGCGCGTGCGCCCATTCCGGCGGGTTGAACACCAGCACATACCCCAGCATCAAAACAGGCACCGCCCCCGCCATAATCCTGCGCGTATACGCATAATACCTGTCCGAAAGCGCCCCGATCACCGGGTCAATCACCGCATCACAAAGCCGAAGCGCCAGCAGGAGCGACCCCAGCACAGCAAGGTTCAGCCCCATCTGCTCCGCATAAAACTGCGGCACATGCACATAAAGCGGCAGCCCCGCGTAAGCCAGCGGCAATCCCAAAACCCCATAAGCAAATAAACGCGAAAGGCCTAAGCCGTTCACTCAGCGCTACCCAGCAAGGCTTGGCGGAACGCAGGTTCCGAAGTCTTAGGCGAAAACCAGATATCGAAAAAACGCTTCGCAAACTTCGGATCATCAATCTCGCCCGTCTTTTCCCCGTTCAGGAAAAACCGCACTGGCTTCTTCGGCACATACAGCGCCGTAATCGTATCCCCGCTCTTCACATCGGGAAACACCTTCGCCAATGGCTGGCGGTACGCATCAAAATTCTCTTTCGACATGCCCGTCTCACGCACCATCTCGTCAATGGTGCGGTCCACAAAATCGCTGGAATCAATCGAAACATTATACGTAAGCGACAGCGCAAACGTGACGTCATACGACCACTCATCCGAATCCGACCACAGATTCGCGTCATACACCTTAATCAGCAATTTGCGAAACGTCGCATGCCCCGCAGGCGCTTCCGCGTTAATCCACTTAGACAAAAACCCCGGCCGCACATCACCCGCAAATGCAACCACCGGAATTAAACACAAAACAGCAAACAAAAATTTACGCCCAAAAAAATTACGCATGCGAAAGCTCCACCTGAATCACATTTGTGCGGTTAATCGCAAACGCCGCCGCGCAAATGCTAATGTAAAAACGCCAATTGCGGATAAACGCATCGCTATACCCCATGGCCAGTATTTCTTCCCGCCGCGCCTCAAAGCGCGTAAGCCATTCGCGCAGCGTCCGCGCATAATCCTGCCCAAACGAAAACACATCATTCGTCTTAAGTCCGGCCTTCGCCGCCTCTTCCTGAAACCGCTTCGACGAAGGCAGCATCCCGCCCGGAAACACATAATGCCGGATAAAATCGCTACGTGTGCGGTAACTATCAAAGAACTCATCCCCGATAGTAATCGTCTGCACCACCGCGCGCCCGCCGCGCTTAAGCTTTTGCGAAAGCATCTGGAAATATTGCCCCCAGTAGCGCTCGCCCACCGCCTCAAACATCTCGATGGAAACAATCGCGTCGAATTTTCCTTCCGTATCGCGGTAATCCTGCAAGCGAATATCCGCCGCACCGCCCAGCCGTTCCTTCGCAAATGCATGCTGCGCCGGCGAAATGGTAAGCCCGGTCAGCTTGCGGTTATCGCGCACCGCTTCCTCTGCAAACCCGCCCCAGCCGCAGCCCACTTCCAGAATCGAATCCGCATCCCCAACCCGGCCAAGGATACGCCCGTATTTCGCCCGCTGCGCATCGCCCAGCGCCGAAGCCCCGTCACTATACAGCGCCGACGAATACGTCATCGTCTCATCCAGCCACAGCTTATAAAAATCATTGCCCACATCATAATGCGATTCAATATTCGCCCGGCTGCCCTTTTTGTCGTTGCGGCACACAATCCGGTTATAAATCAAAAATCCGAGGCGGCGGATCCAGTCGCCATGCGCGTAGCTGTCCAGCTCGTCCATATTCAGCATAAACACCGAAAACAGCGCCTCAATGCTATCCGTCTGCCACAACCCCGCGATGTAATCTTCGCCCAGCGCAATATCCCCGCGCAGCATGGCGTTGCGCATCACCGACCAGTCGCTCAGTTCAAAATTCGCATGCGGCCCCGGAACCGACCCCGTAAAGGTCGTGCTTTTCCCATTCGGGTCCACAAGCGTGAGCGAGCCGTATTTCAGCCCCTCCAGCGCCTGCACAAAGCCCTTTTCGATAAGCGAGTTGGGAATAAGGTTCATCGCGAAATCTCCGTCTTGGGTGGCTCAGGCCGTCTACGGTAGCGTACACCTTTTACGAACAGCTTCAAGGCCTGATAGTGGATTAAGGTTATGACTTTTAATGTAATCAGCGGGTACGTAAAGAAACAATGTAGGAGTTGCACCGATGTCAGGTTCCGGCGCTTTCCCACCAAAGACGTGGTAATCAGCAGCCCCTCCGCGTCGTGATGGTCAATCCACACCCCGATCTTGTCCTCGCGGTACGCAAACCGGAACTTATATTCCCCCGAAACCTCAACAAACGGCGACACATGCATCATCTTTTGCGAGGTGATCACATCATCCTGCGAAATCACCCGCCCATCATCATGAAACGATAAATAGCAATGCCGGTCGCCAAACGTGTTGCTCACCTCCGAAATCACCGCCCGCAATTCCCCGGCTTTATCCAAACAAAAAAACATGCTGATCGGGTTAAACACATATCCCAGCACGCGCGGCAGCGTCAGCAGCACAATCTTGCCGTCCGCCTGCGTCATGCCCCATTCGCTAAGCACCTTGCGCACCCAATCCGCCAGCGGCATCTCGCCCTTGCTGCCATGGTCGCGCTCATAAAACCCAAACACATTAAACCGCGAAAGCGATAGCAGCGCGCAGCCAAGCTTGCCCATATCCTCCAGCGCAAAACAAAGGTAATACACCGTGTAATTAAACCGGTTGCGCTTAGGCCGCACCCGCGCATGCGCAACTTTCGTCACTAAAAGTCCGTTCGCTAAAGCCACGGCACCCTCGCGCCCAGCCCCTCAGCCACCGCCACCGCGCTCGCCAGCCCGTCTTCATGGAATCCATTTCGCCAGTGCGCCCCACAAAACCACGTATGCTGCTTGCCCTGTATCAACGGCAGCTGCTCCTGCGCCGCCACAGCCTGCGTGCTGTAAATCGGGTGGTCAAATACATGCTCTTCAAAAATATGTTCCGGCGCAATATCGCGGTGCGGATTCAGCGTCACGAAAATGGGCGCTGCCTTATCAATATTCTGCAAAAGATTCATCCAGTAGGTAATGGGAATATTATCCTTCGGCTTTTCAACTTCCGAGTGATACACCCAGCTCGCCCAGCAGCGCTTGCGCTTCGGCATAATGCTCACATCCTTATGCAGCACCATCCGGTTCTGACTATAGCGGAACGCGCCCAGCAGCCGCTTCTCATCGTCCGTCGCATCAGCAAGCAGCGCCAGCGCTTCATTCCCATGGCACGCCAGCACCAGCTCGTCATATTCTTCCGTCACCCCACGCACATCCGTCACCTGCACTTTGCCGCCCAGCCGCGTCACCTTCGCCGCCCCGCAATTTGTGCGTATCTTATCGGCGTATGAGGCTGTAAGCCGCTTCACATATTCCCGGCTCCCACCCGAAACCGTGAACCACTGCGGCTGGTCCACCACCGAAAGCAACCCATGCGCCTTAAAAAACCGCGTAAACGTCACCGCCGGAAACAGCAGCATCTCATCCAGCGAACAGCTCCAGATCGCCCCGCCAATCGGCAAAATAAAATACCGCTTATACCAATCCCCCATGCCGATATGGTCGAGCAATTGCCCCAGCGTAAACGAAGGGTTCTTCTCCGCCGTCTTCAGCGCCTTGCGGTTAAATTTAAAAATATCGCGCACAAACCCGTAAAATTTGGGCCGGAAAAAATTCCGCCGCTGCCCAAACACAGCGTTAGGGTTTTTCGCCCCCCACTCGATCTGCCCGTTATTGATGGTAATGGCGAATGTCATGTCGCTTTTTTCCGTAGGCACGTTCAAATGTGTGAACATCGCGCACAAATGCGGGTAATTTTGCTTATTGAAAACAATAAATCCCGTATCAACCGCAATGGATTTGCCCCCATGCTCAACCACCCGCGTACGGCTGTGGCCACCAATATCCGCTGATTTTTCATACAGCGTAACATCGTGGCTGGCATTAAGCAGATAGCCCGCGCCCATGCCCGAAATACCGCTACCAATAATAGCGATGCGGCTCATATGCTAAAAAAAATTCGTGTAGACATGCACGCATCCTAGCAGTAGCATACCCCTAAGTCTAGTGCTAAACTGAACAGTATGATATCACACTCAGCAGTATGAAGAAAAAACCAGCCAAAACCGCAAAGCGCCCACCGCGCGCCCACCGTCCCAAAGACGAAGTAAAGCATGAGTCAATCCTCAAGGCCGCCACAAAACTGTTCCTGAAAAATGGCTATTCCAGCACGTCCATGGACGCAATCGCCGACGCCGCCCGCGTCACCAAGCAAACTGTGTATGCGCATTATAAGAGCAAAGACATTCTCTTCACCCACATGGTCGCCAATCTATGCGACCGCCACACCCCAACGGCTAATTTCCTCAAAGACGAAGAAAAACCCGTCGAAGACGCGCTCTACCAGATCGGCCTCGGCTTCCTGAACATGATCACCAGCGCCGAGGGCCTTGCCGCCACCCGCCTGGTCATTGCCGAAGCCGGCAAGCACCCCAAACTCGCCCAGCGCTATTATGAAGACGGAACGCTCCGCATGGTTGCCATGCTCGCCAAATTCCTCGACATGCAAAAATCCCGCAAGCGCTTAGGCATCGCCGACACCAAATCCGCAGCCTCTTATTTCTTCGCCCTCCTCAAAGGCCAGTGCCACATCCGCATGATCCTTGGCATCCGCCCCGCCTCCGCCGCCAAAGACAAGGAAGCCCACGTGCGCGAAACGGTGCGTATTTTCATGAAAATTTACGGTGGACCGAACCCGTTGCCCACCTATTCCGCATTCTAATTTTATTGTAACCGTGTTGAACTAGCCCCATGCGCAAATACCTTCTCCTCTTCGCCTCTTTTATCCTTACCGCCTGCAACAGCGCCGACGTGCTGAACGCAACCGTCCCCCGCAGCGGCTACACCCTGAAACGCGACATCCCCTACGGCGAAAACGAGCGCCTCAAACTCGATATTTATACCCCCGACAAGCCCGACGCTTCACGCGCAGTCGTCGTCTTCTTCTACGGCGGCAGCTGGCAAAGCGGCAGCAAAGACTATTACCGCTTCGTAGGCCAGGCCCTCGCCTCGCGCGGCTACACCGTCGTCATCCCCGACTATCGCCTCTACCCCGAAGTGCATTACCCCGACTTCCTGCAAGACAGCGCCCACGCCGTTGCATGGGTCAACACCCATATCGGCGAATACGGCGCAAACCCGAAAAACCTCTTCCTCGCCGGGCACTCCGCCGGAGCCTACAACGCAATCATGCTTGCCTTAAACGGCACCTACCTGAAAAACGAAGGTTACGACGCCCACAACCTCAAAGGCGCGATTGGCCTCGCAGGACCTTACGATTTCCTGCCCTTCACCGATCCCAAAATCATTGAAATTTTCAGCACCGCGCCCGACAAAGCCACCCAGCCCATCACCTACGCAGGCGCAAACAAACCGCCGCTCTTATTGCTCCACGGCGACGCCGACGACGAAGTGGGCCTCAAAAACAGCAACAACCTCGCCGCCAAACAAAAACAGTACCATTCCCCCGTGGAAGAGAATATCTACCCCGGCGTAGGCCATTACGGCATCATCTTGTCATTGAGTGGTATCTTCCGCAGCAAAGCCCCCGCCCTCGACGAGATGGACGGCTTCATCAGCAAACATAGCCAGGATTAATTACGAGGTTAGTTGAACCTGAACCGGCCAATGCAGGCCTGTGTGGTGCCGCCCAGTGAGTTGCTGCGGTTATAGGTATCGGTGGCCGTGCCCGCGCCAAGATCGCAAGTACCAATCGTGGCCGCGGCGTTCGACGAAGGGCCGTCGGTCATGAACGTGGCCGAAGAACCCGCAATGCCGTGCGCCTGCACTATGCCTGCCAGCGGCACGCCGTCATCCATTTTGTTGTCCATGTTAAACAGCTCAAGCGGCGTAAGGTTTGCTGTCACCGTCATAACGCCCGTGGCAGCCGCAACACTGGTAATGCCTACGAGTGTAAAATAATTAAACCCGTTTACCGAACCAACATGCACCATATTGCCGCGTGCCAGCCGTGCAGGGGGAAACTGCGTGGAAACCGCCGCCGCCGCAATGGCCGCAACCGATGCACCGTCAGCCGCCGAGGTGAACTGCCCGTCTACAAGGTTGGCTTTGGTCAAATCATCCCAGAAAACCCCGCTTTCCTGCGTAAATATCATGTTAGTGCTGGCACCTGCGTTAATACCGTCAACCAGTCCGTTGCGGTCGCCGCGCCCCTGTGAGCCAGCCCGCGTGATAAAGCCGAAGGCCGCCGCGTTCGACGCCGAAAGATCGCCCGGAATCCCGGCATATTTGGTGCGGAAGGTATTGACCGAAGAGTTGTATTTTTCGATTTGCGCCACCGTGGAGCGTATTTCCGCCGCGCGGATCAGGTCCTGCCCCACCAGCACGCCACCTACAATGAGTCCTATAATAACCAGCACAATCGAAAGTTCGATCAGTGTGAAGCCAGCTTCAGCAGTATTATACTTAGAATACGAATAGATATGCATCATAGCATAAACCGTAAATAGATTTTTATAAAAAAGCTATTGGAAACGTAAACGAAGTCCGCAAGAAGGGTCATTGCCCCCTGATGCGATCACGCCGTTATAGGTGTCCGTAGCCGTACCCCCGCCCAATGTACAGGTAGAAGCCGTTGAGGCGGCGTTTACCGTAGGGGTGGCGTTAATAGCCGTGATACCGCGTGCAATGATAGCGCCCGTGTTGGGTTTGCCGTCATCGAGCTTAGTATCAATGTTAAAAGTGTTAATCGGCGTAAGGCCGTTTGTATTGAATGTGTAGGCCGGGCCGGTCGTAATGGTGGCAATCGGCAAAATCGAAAAATAATTCAGGCCGTTTGCTGCAAACACCACAAAGCTGTTTTCCGGCGTAAGCTTGGTTGAAGGTAGCGATTGGTTTATCGTGGTCACAGTTGCGGTCACAAGACCCGTGCTGGGTACCAGTACGCTGTTCGCCAGTACGCCCAGCGCGCCGTCAACAAACCCTGCTTCGAATAAATGGCGCCAGAACGCCAGCGTTTCCCCCAGAGGGGTCGTGCCACCGGATATGCCGCCTTCGACCAGCCCGTTACCGTCGCCGAAACCGATTGTCGTGGCGTATGTCATGCCGAATAAACCGAATGCCGCCGCTTCCGACTGGCGAATATCGCCCGGTACGCCGTTGAACTTCAGCTTAAAGGTTTGCACTGCTGTGTTGTATTTATCAATCTGGGCGATCGTTGCGCGCAATTCTGCGCTTTTGATCAGAT
>JAYULW010000115.1:0-3737 GCA_043763155.1 Alphaproteobacteria bacterium
GGCAGCATCGTGGAACTGATTCGCAATATCGCATCCCAGGTAAACCTGCTGGCCCTCAACGCCACCATTGAAGCCGCGCGCGCCGGTGATGCGGGGAAAGGCTTCGCGGTCGTCGCGTCGGAAGTAAAAAATCTGGCCACGCAAACCTCGAAAGCCACCGACGATATCGCCACGGAAATCGGTGCTGTCCAGAATATCTCGTCTGAAGTGACCGCCAGCATCAATGAAATTGTCGGTGCCACAAACCTGTTGAGTGGCTACGTCACGGGAGTCGCCGGTGCCGTTGAAGAGCAAAATGCGGTTACGAAAGATATTTCGGCTAATACGCAGCAAGCCTCGCTTGCCGTCATCGAGATCAGCAAACGTATCCGCAAGCTCACCACGGGCTGACCCGCTTCCGAATTATTATATGGCCATCAGGGTGGTTTTGTAGCATGAATAAGCGCAACGCAACCATGCTGGCGGGCACGATGTTTTTAAAAAAATTGCTCCTGATTACCATTGTCTTTCTCGGCGCTGTTCACGCAGCCCATGCCGACGAATCCGACGTCTACGTGCAATCGCTGGCCACCGACTACGGCCTCACCATGCGCCAGCTCGATGAAAAAGGCGCCGTGCTGGATAAGGACGCAGGCCCCATCGGCAAGCGCATCATCAGCTACAAGGGCAAGGACATCCTCGAAAAACACGAGATGTACGTGGATTTCGTAGGCCCCCTGTACAAGCTGGGCGATGAATCGCTGGTGCTGGTGGCGCTCTCCTCCGGCGGCAATGCCTGCGGCGCAACCTACGTCCTCATTTCCTTAAAAGATGGCGCAGCCAAAACCACCCCGGAATTTGGCAATTGCGCCGAGCCTGAAATCACCGCCACCCCCACGGCCGTGGAGTTCCGTTTCTACGACGGCTACGGCAAACGCATCGTCGAAACCTACAGCAATGGCGCTGTCACCGAAGCCAAAACCACCCTGCCGCTCAATGCAGACCCTAACAACAACGGCAAGGACTTCAACTACCTCGCACCATATACCGACCGCGATAACGTAGAAAAAATCCTCACCGATTCCACCGTCTCCCCCATGCTCGCCCAGCTCATGGGCCCTGATGCCGACAAGCTCAAAGAGCGCCTCGAAGTCATGGACAGCCCCGAGCTGCGCGACGATTATCTGGTGATGCAGGGCGGCATGGCCCATGGCTTCACCGAGGAAGAAGCCGTCCTCGCCCTTTCCCTCACCAGCCATAATATCTATGCTGCCATCCTCACCAACGACAACGGCCAGCAAACCATCCGCGCCTACACCAACGCCCCCCGCGGCGCCGAAGGCGTGCAAGCCCCGCCCGCCATGAAAGCCTGGCTGGAACGCTACCCGGATGCCAGGCTGAACTGGGTGTTCGCAAGCTAAGTCCGCCCGCCTAGCAGCGCCCGGCACTGTAGAAATTAGGCTGCGACAGGCATATTTCCAGTAAATGCGCCTTGCCCAGCTCTGTAAACCCGTCGCTGGAAATAGATTGGTGTTGGGCTTGTGTCTCGCTAAACAGCTTGCTTAGCAGCAGCTTGCCCACGCCATGCCCGCTGGCATTTTTCGCCGTCTCAAGATATTGCAGCGCCATGCAATCATCGCCGGGGTGATGGTAAATCTGGGCCATGGCCACCACCTCGCCCTTGCGCACGGCGCAAAATAATTTGTGGTTCGCGGAAAAGCCTTTTTCAGGCTTCCAGGAGGAAAACTGGGAAGCGTCAATGGTATATTTGCCCAAATCAACCGCGGGATCTACCCATGTAAAAGCAAGTTTTCCGGTGGTTGAAGGGGCAGCTTTCATGGAATGTGTCAATAATCCGGTAATAGTGAACTAACCGTAATAAAGGCAGGAAAGCCGCGCAAATCAGCTTGTGCACTTCAGCTAATTTCAGTATGACATGAGCCATGCAATCAATCAACACCATCGGCGTCTACACCCTGTGCAGCCGCGAAATCCTCCGCTTCATGAAGGTCTGGAACCAGACCGTCGTGGCCCCCATGATCACCACGCTGCTCTTCCTCGCCATCATGACACTGGCCATGGGCGGCGGCAGCCGTCATGTTGACGGCATGGACTTCACCCGCTTCATCGCCCCCGGCCTCATCATGATGGCCGTGGTGCAAAACGCCTTCGCCAACACCTCCTCCTCCCTCATGCTCGCCAAAATTCAGGGCGTCATCATCGACATCCTCATGCCCCCGCTCACCGGCGCGGAAATCACCTTCTGCCTCGTCGTCGGCGGCGTGGTGCGCGGGCTCATGGTGGGGGTTGTCGTCTCGGTCGCGGTCTATTGCTTCGTGCCTTTCAGCCTCGAACACCCGCTCGTGGGCCTGGCTTATGTCGTCCTCGCCAGTGTCATGCTCGCGCTGCTGGGCGTGCTCACCGCCGTGTGGGCGCAGTCCTTCGACCAGCTTTCCGCCGTCACCAACTACATCATCACCCCGCTGTCCTTCCTCTCCGGCACGTTTTACTCCATCAAACAGCTGCCGGAATTCTGGTATCATGTCTGCCACTTCAACCCATTCTTCTACATGATTGATGGTTTCCGCTACGCCATGATCGGCTATAGCGATGGCAATGTGAACAGGGGCATGGCCGTGCTCGCCGCCACCAACGTGGCGCTCTGGGTTGCCACCCTTCGCCTCTTCAAAAGCGGCTATCGCCTGAAGAGCTAACCGCCCCAAGGTTGATAATAACTAGAGAATTTCCCTTTTTGCTTGAGAAAAACGCCATTTTCCGCTAAGATTTTCCTAAGGTCATAACGCTTTTTTGTGGGGGATTAGCGTATGGGGAAGGTCTTGCATTGCATCATGCGCAGCTTGCGGCGTTATATCGAGTCTGGCCATCGTCACAGTTATAACGATGATGGCGAATGCGAATGCGGAAAAACCAATGGCGACTGGTAGCGGATGCGGTGCAAAAGCGGCTATCGCCTGAAGGGCTAGCGCCCCCGGTCTTTCAGCGGCACTTCCGATAGCGCCGCCATGAATTCCCCTACAATCGCCTCCGCCCGGTGCATATATTCCGCCGCAGGTTCTGCCTTGCCCGCCTTGCCCTTCGCCGCGTGCCCTTCCAGATAGGCCTCGAACGCATCCAGCTGTGCGGGGGTGGGCTCGTCCACGTCAAACTGCGAAAGGTCGAATGCTTCCTCTGCCGCGGGCTTGGCCTTCGGCGCCAGCCGCCGCGCCAGCTTTTGCACTGTTTTTCCGCGCAGCTCCGCTGCCTTGTCATTATATTCGGAGACTTTGTCGTCTTCGCCATGCGCCCGCGCATTCATCAGCGCCACCGCCAGCGGCCCGAATAAGGAGGCGGGGGGAATCTCGCCCATCGCATCCACGCTCTTGCGCTTGCGGCTATTTTCACGGTCGGCCTCCGCCACTAAGCTGCGCGCCGCCAGCGGCAGGCTTGCAACCGATTTAAAATCCCGTACTTTGCGCGGCATGGTGTATCCCCCAATAATTAACAAAAAGGTTAATATACCATCCGCGCCCAATTACGCAAATTTTAGGTAACATATTAAAAAAACAGCCATATGCGCCCCTTGACACACCCCGTCATAAGGCAGATAATCAGCGTTTTTCTAAATCCGTAAACGGGTCTGCGATGTCTTCGGTCTTGCCGGTCTACCGGCGTTCCAACATCACTATCACCAAAGGCGAGGGCGCATATCTCTACGCCCCCGACGGCACGCGCTACCTCGACTTCGCCGCCGGCATCGC
>JAYULW010000116.1:0-21845 GCA_043763155.1 Alphaproteobacteria bacterium
GGCGTGTTTTAAAGGCGTTTGGTGCGCAGATTCCACCCTACTTAAGTTTTTTTATTGAGATTCAGCGCCTTGCTGCTTCTGGAGAGCGTTTTTCTCATATTCAAGGATGACGGGGGCCAGATTATCGGCCGCCATACGATGCGTTAAAGGGCGCCAGTGAATATCGTCGGGCAATGTATTTTCCGGACTGGGCTTAAAACCGGGGATGGTAACCATAGGCACGTTCAGCTCCAGCGCCTGCTGGCGCAGATACCGCAGGGGGGCTGCCTCATCGGGCATGGGGGGGATGCTTGCAAAATCGGGCTGCGAGGGCGCGGCAAACAGCACCAGCGGGATATGGGCGGCGGCAAGCTTGTCGCGAATGGCCTGCAGCAGGAGCTTATTGATCTTTAGCACTTCAGTGACGGTTGCGTTTTCCTCGTGGTACCTAAGCATTTCCATGCTGAAAGCGAAATTGCCCATGGGCGGGCCGCCGACCTTGAACTTGCCGAAAAGAAAGGTGGAAAGCTCTGGGAAGCGGTCGTGGATGGTGAAGTAAAACAAGCGGAACAGCGGATAGCGGGCGGGCCAGGGGTCGCGGTAGAAGGTGGAGTCGGTGTAGTCGGGCACAGGCTCGCCCATGATCCTGATATGGTCGTCGCCGTCCAGCTCAGCGTAGGGGCGGAAAAGATCGCCGCTTTGGTTATGCACGTTATCCATGAAATCATTATAGAGCGTGAAGGTGTAGATGACGAGGTCGGGCTGGGACTGGATGACGCGGTCGAGGTCGAGCAGGGTCTGCACCGGGCCGTAGCCAATCACGCCATAATTCAGCACGTCCACGTTAAGGTCGTTTTCGAGCAGGTCGGTGAAGCGCAAGCCCTCCTGGACCACCGCGCCCTGCACGAGGGAATCGCCCAGGACAGCAACACGGTAGCGCGTTTTTGGCCCCAGCTCATGGTAGCGCATGCCCTGGCTGTTGATATGGACCAGCACGTCTATGCCGCTGTCGGTGAAGTGGCCAACCGTGTTGGGGCGGTTTGCCCAACCCAGCTTTGGGTCATACCCCATAAAGCGGTGGCGGGTTCCCGAATAGCGCAGCTCCTGATTCAGAGGCTCGAACCACGCATACACGGCGTTTACAACGACCAATGTGACCGCAAGGCTGGTGATGGCTGCAAAAATGTTGCGCAAAATAGTGTATGGTTTTGTCATATTATTTCCAACGCGGGTCCATTTGGGCGATATAGCGCCTTAAAAATACATCATATTGCCCCGTGTTGAAGCCGATAATGGTTTGCAGGCGTTCGGGGTCCCACAAATCGCCGGAGGTGACAAGGCGCAGCTTGTCGTAATATTTGCCAAGGCTTTGCTGCATTTTGGAGGTATCGCCGTTTCGGTGCGCGAGCTGGTAGCCGGTGGGGATCTGGCGGGTGAAATGCCCGATATGCCAGCGCCAGTGGGTGGCGGGCAGCCTTGCCAGCAGCGGGTCGCACAGGCCCACGGTATCAATGGTGATTTTGTGCGGGCCTGCGATATAGCCCCACACGCCGATATAGCTGCTGACGACGAGCTGGTTGGTGTATTCGTTGCCCTCGGTGCCGTCGGCCACGCCTTCGGTGGGGGCGGAGGTGTATTTGGCGCCGATCACGTTGAAGCGCATGATTTTGCGCAGGCGGGCGACGGAGCTGAAATTGCCTTCAAAGAAATTGTCAATGAAGCCGCCGTCTATGAACAGGCCCTGACGGCCATTATAATAGGCGCGCTCGTCGTAGATGGCGTAGGCGGGGATGTAGCGGTGGCCGTGGATGTTTTGTTCCTGAATGCGGTACAGGTTGCAGTTGAACACGCCCAGCAGCCCTATCACCCATAAGGGCACGCGGTGCAAAAGCACATACATGGCCGTCATGCACACGTAAAAGGGCGTTACGAAAAAGCGCCCGGCCATGAAGTCGCCGCCCACGCGCACGACATAGACGATGTGCAGCGCCACGCCCAAGAGCATCATGGGGATGATCCATGGCGAGAGGGTAGCGGGAGCGGCGGCGGGCGCTTTGTTGGCGCGCTCACCGACATAGCAGGCGAACGTGTATACGCCGCAGACCATCGCGGCCACGATGAACAGGTAGCCGTAGCGGTCGAAGTCGTAGAAATTATCGAGATAGTGGTAGCCCTGCTGGGTGTATTCGCTTTGGCGGAAGCCGGTGTTGAGCTTGGCGTATTTGGTGTTGGGGAACATGAAGCCGTAATAAAACAGGCTAAAACCCAGCCAGCCCCATAGCGGCGACGTGGCCGCCACGTAGCGCCAGAATTTCAGGCGTGGGGGGCGGCTTTCCCAGCATAAGAATACCAGCGCCGGGCCAAGGATCACCGCGAGGTCGAGGCGGGTAATCAGCAGCAGGCTGGCCAGCAGCCAAAGACGTGCGAGCTTAGCGGGCGCATTGATCATGCAGTACCAGAACAGCGCCATGAGCAGCAGGGTCAGGGGTTCTTCCAGCCCGTTGATGATGTGGTTCCTGTAGCTGCGGCAAATAAACAGCGGCGCGAGGATGAGTATGATTTTGTGCCATGGGGTGCAGGGCACGGTGCGCATGGTGATGATGACGGCGATGGTGGCCAGCACCATGGACAGGCCCATCGTGCCGATGAAGATGTTGTGGTAGACCATGTAGAGCGGGATGTGCAGCAGCATCCATAGCGGGTGGGTGAAGACCTGCACGCGCTCGTCGGGGTTCCAGCGCAGGCCGAGGCCGTTTGCGGCGTTGTCTACCACGCGGAAGGTGATGTAGGCATCGTCGGACACCCACGCGAAGCTTGCTACGAAGAAAAACACATACACGCAGGCGGCAGTGAAGAAGGCATAGGTTGCGATCTGGCGTGCGGTTTGCGGGGCGATGCGCAGCTTCCTGATCATGGGTGCAGCTTGCCTAACTGAAAGTCGAGAATGGTGCGCAGGCGGTCTTCATCTATGAGCGGGGCGGACGTGACGCGGCGCAGGGCTTCGTAATAGCTGCGCAGCGGTTCTTCCATGGCGGAGGTATCGCCGGTCTGGCGGGCTTGCAGGTAGCCTGCGGGCGCTACACGCTCGAAATGGCCGATGCGCCATACTTTGGGGTCGGGGATGGGCAGCCGCGCCAGTAGCGGGTCGGACAGCGCGTTATCGTCAATGATGGTGAGCTGGGGACCTGCGTAAAAGCCATATACGCCCGTGTAGCTGAATTCGATGACGCCGTTGGTGGCTTCCTGCGATGCGGCTTCGCCCTTATCGCGCAGTGCGCTTATGACTTCGGTGCGGGGAATAAAGCTGCCGGGGGGGAAGAGCGCGTTGCCGGTTTTGTAGTATTCGCGTTCGTCGGCGATGCCGTGATGGGACATGATGGCATCAATATCGCGCGGGACATACGTGCCCAGATGCACGATGGCGGCAACGCCCATGAGGCAGGCCAGCACGCGCATGTGCGCGGGCGCAAGTTTACCGCCAAGCTGCGCCAGCAACAGGATAGACATGAAGACGGGCGCGGCAAGGAAGCGCCCCAGCATAAAGTCGCCGCCGACGACCATGACGTAGGAGATGTATAATATAATGCCGAAGGCGTTCAGGGTTGCCAGTTCGCAGACGGGTTTTTTGAGCAGGATGAGCGCGCAGACAGTCACCAGCACGCCCACGCCCAGCAGGGCGGAGAATATATCGTAGCTGGCGAAATCGCGCACATAGTATGCGCCTTGCGTCAGGTAATCGTGGAAATCAACGCCGGTATTGAGCTTGGCGTATTTGGTGTTGGGAAACAGGAAACCGTAATACAACAGGCTGAAGCCAAACCATGCGGCCAGCGGCCATGCCGCAAGCAGCGCGCGCCCCCTGCCCCGCCCGCTTTTGAACACATGCAGCAGCGGCAGCGCCAGCAACACGGCAGTATCCAGCCGGGCGAGCATGGCGAGGCTTGCGATGAAGGTCAGGCGCGTTTTGCGCTGCCGGGTGAGCAGCTCGCGCCAGAACATGGCCAGCAGGAATATCACCATGGGGGCTTCGAGGCCGCTTACCAAATGGTCGTGAAGGGTTTTAGACAGGGCGAACGGCAGCACGAGCAGCACCAGCTTGTGCGAAGGGCTTGCGGGCAGTGTGAGCAGCTTCCACAGCGCAAGCATGGACAGCAGCAACGAGAAGCCGATGGTGACAAGGAAGATATTGCCAAAGGCGGCATAGAGCGGGATATGCGCCAGCATCCATAGCGGGTGGGTGTAGACCTGCACGCGTTCGTCGGGGTTCCAGCGCAGGCCGTAGCCATGCACCGCATTATAGACCACGCGGAAGGTGATGAAGGCGTCGTCGGCAACCCATGCGTTGCTGAGCAACATGACGAACGCGGCTACGCAACTAAGCACCAGCGCGATTTGTATTTTTTTGGGTGCGGCTGTCATGGCTATTCCTCGGGGGGAGAATCTTTTTGCAGATTCTCCAGATATTGGTCGCGCCAATGGTCGTAGGCGCCCAGGTTAAACCAAAAAATAGCCTCTAGCCGGTCCGGGTCGGTCAGTACCCCGCTGGTGATCAGGCGCAGCTTATCGTAATACTGGCGCAAGCCGTCGGGCATCTGGGAGCTGTCTTCCCAGTAGCGGGCGTTTAGGTAGCCTTCGGGTATGGCGCGGCTGAAATGGCCGATGCGCCACCAATGCTGTGTCGCGCCCGCGATAGGCAGCCGCGCAAGCAACGGATCGGACAGCGCGTTATCATCAATTACGATCACTATGGGGTTTGCGTAATAGCCGAACATGCCTACCGAGTCGTATTCCACGGCGTAATTACCCTTCCAGCCGTCGTTAGGGTCATAGGCGTGATAGCCTAACATAGCCATATATTGATACGTGTCGTTGCGGACCCATGATTCGGTGTCGTTGAAAAGGCCGAGGTCGTACCAATAATACATGCGCTCGTTGATGATGCCGTCACTAATCTCGCGGATGACGGCGTTGTCGGGGTCGAAGTAATAGGATTGCAGGCCTGCCATTAGCGCCAGCACATAGGCGAAGTGGCCGAGGAAGCGCAAGGAGTAGCCGCCGAGGTTCAGATAGAGAAGCAACAGGCTCAGGTAAAATGACGACACATAAAACCGCCCGGACATGAAATCGCCGCCAACATAGGTGATATAGGCCAGGTCACAGGCGATGCCCAGGCCCATCAGCAGCGTGATACCGCGGTAAGGGGTTTGTTTGCGCCTGAGCAGTATTACAGCCGTACAGATTAAAGCCGAGGTGATGATGACGGCGGCGCTCCAGTCGTAGCGCCACAGGTTTGCCACATAATGCAGGCCCTGCTTCACATAGGCGACCGAGGGGATGCCGGTGTTGAGCTTGGCGTATTTGGTGTTGGGAAAAATGAAGCCGTAATAAAACAGGCAAAACCCAAACCACGCCCAAAGCGGTGCAAAGGCTGCAATGCTTTGGCGCAGGAAATGCGGGCGGCGGCGCTGCGTGCAGGCAATCCACACCAGCGAAGGCAGCAGCAGCACCATGTTATCAAACCGGGAAAGCAGGCACAGCGAGGCGATGAAGAATAGGCGTGTGCCGCGCTCAGGCGTTTTCAGCAAGGTGGTGAAAAACCAGCCCAGCAGGCATAGGGTTAAGGGGTTTTCCAGCCCGCAACTAACGAAATCATGGATGACGCAGCAAAGCGACAGCGGCATGAGCAGCAGCACGGTGCGGTGCAGGTAACTGCTATCGCGCGCGCGAAAAAGGAACTGCGCAGCGGGCAAGGCCGTCAGCACCGATAACATCAGGGAGCTGTAAAACACGTTGCCGCTGATGAAATAGGCGGGGATTTCCATCAGCATCCAGAGCGGATGGCTGTAGACCTGCACGCGCTCGTCAATATTCCAGCGCAGGCCGTAGCCGTTCAGGAACTGGGCCACCACGCGGAAGGTGATGAAGGCGTCGTCGGCTACCCAGCTAAAGGAAAAGACCCATACAAAGCAGGTGAGGCATAGCAGGGAGAAAGCATATGTTGGCAGGTTACGGCGAAGTCGCTCTGCCAGCGGCATCAGGCCAGCTCGTCAATGAATTCAGCAATGATGTCGAGGCCGCCCTGCCAGAAGTCCGGTTTGCTTGCGTCGAGGCCAAAGGGTTTCAGCAATTCCTTGTGGCGCAGCGTGCCACCGGCTTCAAGCATGGTCAGGTATTTTATCTCGAAGGCGGGGTTCGCGCCGTTCTTTGCGCCTTTTTCATAAACGGAATAGAGCGAGTTCACGAGGCAATCGCCGAAGGCATACGCATACACGTAAAACGGCGAGTGGATGAAGTGCGGGATGTACATCCAGAAATGCTTGTAGTCGCCGTGCAGCTTAATGGCAGGGCCAAGGCTTTCGCCCTGCACATCCAGCCAGATCTGGCCGATGGCGTCCGATGTCAGTTCGGTTTTGCGGCGCTCGGCATGCACGCGCTTTTCAAAATCGCAGAAGGCGATCTGGCGCACCACGGTGTTGAGCATGTCTTCCACTTTAGCGGCGATGAGGCGCTTCCTGCGCTTTTCATCTTTTTCGCGGCGGATCATTTCGCGGAAGGTGAGTTGCTCGCCGAAGACGGAGGCGGTTTCAGCCAGCGTGAGCGGTGTGTCGGATTGCAGGGTTCCCTGCTTGGCGGCCAGCACCTGATGTACGCCGTGGCCCAGTTCGTGGGCCAGCGTCATCACGTCGCGGGACTTGCCCTGAAAGTTCACCAGCAGGTACGGATGCACCGACGGCACGGTGGGGTGGGCGAATGCGCCGGGGGATTTGCCGGGGGTGACGGCAGCGTCAATCCACGGTTTGTCGAAGAAGGTTTTGCCGTGTGCGGCAAGGGTGGGCGAGAAATGGTTGTAGGCGGTGAGTACCAGTTCCTTGGCTTCGTTCCATGTGTAGGGGCGGTCGGTGTCGCCGGGGAGCGGGGCGTTGCGGTCCCAGTAATCGAGCTGTTTTACGCCGAAGAGCTTTGCTTTCAGCTTGTAGTAACGATGCGAAAGCTGGGGGTAGCTTTGTTTTACGGCCGTGAGCAGCGCATCCACCACATCGTCTTCGATGTAGTTGCTGATGTTGCGCGAGGAGATGGGTTGCTTGAAGCCGCGCCAGTTGTCTTCGATCTCTTTGTCTTTGGCGAGGGTGTTGGTGATCAGGGTAAAGAGGCCTGCGTTTTCGCCCAGCACCTGCCCGATGGAAAGGGCTGCGGCTTTGCGCTTTTCTGGCTCCTTGGACGACATGAGGTTGAAGGCTTCGGCGGAGGTGAGTTTTTCCTTGCCCATGGGGAATTTGAGGCCCGCGATGGATTCGTCGAACAGGCGGGTCCATGCGGCGCGGCCTGCGATTGCTTTTTCCAGCAGCAGTTTTTCCGCTTCGTCGGAAAGCTGGAAGGGCTTGTACGCGCGCACGTCGCGGATCCACGGCTCATACACCTTGAGGACGGGGGTTTTGAGCATGGTGGCGATTTTTTTGTCGTCGAGCTTGTTGATGGCAAGGCCGAAGAACAAAATACGCGAGGCCAGCAGGGTCAGTTTTTCCTGCGTGTTCTGGTAGAAGCGCGCGATGCTTGGGTCGCTCATGTTTTTGGCAAACAACAGCTGCGCGTAGCTGCCGAGCTTGCCAAACAATTCCTGAATCACTTCATAGTCGCGGATGGCGGTGGCGAGGCTTGCCGCATCCAGCTTTTCGACTTTGGTGTCGTAGGATTTGCAGAAAGCATCGCACAATTTATCCATGCGCTTCAGGTCGCGGGCAATTTCGGGGGCTTCCTGCGAAGCGTAGAAATCGCGCAAGTCCCATTCGGGCAGCTTGCCCAGATTGGGTTTTGCGGGTGCGGCTTTAGCGGTGGTTTTTTTGGCGGCTTTGCTGCTCATGGGCATTCCTTATTTCGCAGTTTCGGTTGCAGGCGCGCTGTCTTCGGGCATATCGCCAGCGGGGTCCAGCAGGGTGGTTTCCGGGTCGGGAAGCTGCGGGTCAGTTGGCGTTTCCGAGGTGATGGGCGCGGGCACCGTTATGGGGGCCGGTATGCCGATCATGTTGGTAAAGATAGATGCAGCCAGCTCTTCAAAGGTTACGTCGCCAATATAGAAGGTGCCGTTCTTTTCGCGCTTGAGCGGGATTTCGAGGTTTTTGAGCGTGTCAACGGGCTGGCCGGTGACCTTCACCAGAATCTGGCTAAGCACAGCTTTGCTCTGGTCGCTGAGCATGGGGCTTGCGAACAGTGCGCTTACCTGCTCCAGATGCAGGGTGAGTGCGCCGCTTGGCAAGGGGTCTTCAGGCGAGCGGGCAAGGCTGCCGTCGGCAGAGACTTTGAAATCGGCGCAATCGAGCGAGGCTTTTTTGACGCTGACGGTGGTGGCCTCAGAGCCTGCCACAAAGCCCGCAAGCTTCATCAGCGGCTGGTCGCCGGTGTAGGAAATATCGGCGGCGATGTCGCAGGGCTTGGGGTTGGCTTCAGTTTTCACCGCGCTTACATTTAAGGTGTAGTTGCCTTCGAGCAGGCCTTTATCATCGGGTTTTTCGGTGAGGTTGCTTTGCAGCGAGCCGATGGTGAGGGGCTTGGTTTCGCCGGAGGTGACGGCGATGTCCTTAAACGCGTATTCGGCGTGGCGCTCGGAATGTTCCAGCGAGCTGGTGATTTCCACGGTGGGGTTTTTGGCGTAGGTGATCACTACATTGCCGCCATCGGCAAGGTTGGTGGGGGTGATGGTGATGCTGCCGGGCAGTTTGAAGTTCTGCATCAGGGACTGGCTGTCGCCGCGGCGGGCTTCGAGCTGGCCGTATTTCAACGGCTCAGAGAAGCTGAGCGAGGCCACGTCCTGACCGTTTTTCTTGATGGCGATGGGTGCGCCAAAAACATAATACATGCGCTTGGCCAGAACCTGGTCGGGCACTACGGCCATTTGCGGGGTGGAGAGCGCCCAAGTCACGGATTCCAGCAGGGTTTGTTTTTTCACCTCAAGGTTTACGTCATGCACCATGGCGAGGCGGTCGAAAAACCAGCCTTTCATCTCGATGGCGCCGTAGGTGAATTTGCCTTCTTTGCCGGATTTGGCGATGTCGGTGGCCACGTAATCGCTGAAATGCTTGAGCGATTCTTCGACACTGGTGGTTGTGACCGGGTCGCGGCCTACGGTGAGGATGACGCCGATGGAGACGGCGATGGTGGCGATACCAACCGCACGCATGCGCGGGGAGACTTTGGAAGACGAGAAGGTCATGACGGGGGCCCTTTAAGCAAGCGGGTTGGAAGGATGCTTATCTTATCGGGTTTTTGCGTGGTTGCAAGGGCTTAGCAGCTTACTTTTTATCTACCATCATGTTGCGGGTGGCTGCGGGCAGTGCAACCTTCAGGCCGTCGAGCGCGTCGCTCATCATGATCTGGCAGCCGAGGCGCGAGGTGTGGGTCAGGCCAAAGGCGAGGTCCAGCATGTCTTCTTCGTCTTCGGTGGCGGGTTTCAACTTGGGGTACCATGCCGCGTCCACGATCACGTGGCAGGTGGAGCAGGCCAGCGAGCCTTCGCACGCGCCTTCAAGCGACACGCCGTGCTTGTGGGCCACTTCCAGCACCGAGATGCCGTTGGGCACTTCTACGGTGAGTTCGGTGCCATCGGCTTTCACAAAGGTCATTTTAGGCATGTTTTTCGGTCTCCATATCATCAATATGCGCCCCTTTTAGCGCAGTCCCTATCGCCCTGTCCATCCTCTTTTCGGCAAAGGGCTGGGCAAGCCGGGAAAGTTCATGGGTTTCGGCGTCCATATAGTCGCGGTCATCCCCGGTTATGGCGTTTTTAACCACATTGATCTGGCGGTCAATGCGCGCGCGTTCCGGCGCTTCCAGCAGGTCGGCGTCGGCTTTCAGCGCGGAATGGATTTCCACGATGATGCGCTCGGCCTCCACGCGGGCTTCGACTAAAAGTCTTTCGCTGATGTCTTGCCGGGCGTTTTCCATGCTTTCCATCAGCATTTTTTCGATTTGCTCAATGGGCAGGCCGTAAGAGGGCTTCACATCCACGGACTGGCGGGTTCCGGTGGTTTTTTCCTCGGCGGTTACGGTCAGCATGCCGTCGGCGTCTACCGTGAAGGTGACGGCAATGCGGGCGATGCCTGCGGGTAGCGGCGGGATGCCCAGCAGCTCAAAATGCGCGAGGCCGCGGTTATGCTCGGCCAGCTCGCGCTCGCCCTGCACCACATGGATGCGCATGGCGTTCTGGCTGTCCTGAAATGTGGTGAATTCCTGCGACACGGAGACGGGAATGGGGGTGTTGCGGTAAATGAGTTTTTCGGTGAGGCCACCCATAGTTTCCAAGCCCAGCGAAAGCGGAATGACATCCAGCAATAAATTGTCGGAACCCTGCGTTAGCCCCCGCGCCTGAATGGCAGCGCCGATGGCCACCACCTCGTCGGGGTTTACGTCGGTGAGCGGTTCGCGGCCAAAGAAATCGCGCACCGTGTCGAGCACTGCGGGCACGCGGGTGGAGCCACCCACCATTACCACGCCGTTTACCTCAGAAAGGCTGAGCTTGGCGTCGCTGATGGCTTGTTCGCAGACTTTGATGGTTTTGTTGAGGTAGGGCAGCACGAGTTCGTAGAAATCGTTGCGGCCTAAAATCACGCTTTTATTGCGGAAGCGGATGATGGCTTGCGGCTCGAAAGTAAGGGTGTGCTTGGCTTCGCGGGCAAGGGCCACAAGGTTTCCGATGTCGCCGGGGGCCAGTATTTCGTCAATGATGCCGCATTCCACCAGCACCCAGGCGGCGATGGCCTGATCGAAATCGTCGCCGCCCAGCATGGTGTCGCCTGCGGTGGAAAGTACTTGAAACACCCCCTGCTCCAGCTTCAGCAGCGAAATGTCGAACGTGCCGCCGCCGAGGTCGAAAATGGCGTATACGCCCTCGACGCCTTTATCCAGCCCGTAGGCAAGCGCTGCGGCGGTGGGTTCGTTGATGAGGCGCAGCACTTCGAGGCCTGCGAGTTTGGCGGCGTCCTTGGTTGCGGCGCGGGCGGCGTCGTCGAAATAGGCAGGCACGGTGATGACGGCTTTGGTCACGTCTTTGCCCAGCGCTTTTTCAGCGTTTGCTTTCAGGTTTTTCAGGATTTCGGCAGAGACCTGCACGGGCGTTACTTCGCGGCCATTAGCGCGAAGAAGTGCCATGGTTTTTTCGCTGCCGGGGACAACGTCGTATAACGCATTGCCTGCGAGCTGGCCGGTTTCTTCGCCGCTCCTGCCCATCAGGCGTTTTACGGAGGCGATGGCCCCCTGCTCTCCCCGGTCGGCGCGCAGTTTGGCGGGGTAGCCCACCTCGATTGCGCCGTTTGCAGCGTAATATACCACGGAGGGAACCAGCGCATGGCCGTGGATGTTATGCACTACTTCGGCATTGTCTTCACCGGCAATGGCCACCAGCGAATGGGTGGTGCCAAGGTCAATGCCCACCGCCAGCGAGTCCTGATGCGGCAGCGGCGTTTGGCCGGGTTCGTAAATATCGAGCAGGTTCATGATGCGGCTTTGTCCATGCGTTTTATTTTCTGGCGGACGGCTTCCTGCGACTTTTCCAGATAGCCGAGGCGCAGCGCGCTTTGCGCGAATCCCTGCCAGTCCTGCCCCCGATATAGTGAAGATAGGTCGCTTAGACAATGCAAATGTGCCGCATTCAGCGCTTCTTGCTGGATTTTCAGGGTTTCTACGCTATTTGCCTCATCAATCGCTTCGCGCCATTCCAGCGTTTCCACCAGCAGGGCCTGTGAGGGCTTTACGCTGTCATTGTCGGTGCCTATAGTGATTTTTTGCATGGCAAGCAGCGTCTGGGCGCGGGTGAGCGGGCTTTTGAGCTTTTGGTAGGCCTGGTTTATATCCACCGATTTTTGCATGGCGGCCTGGCGCTCGGCGGGCGGTTTGCCGATGAAACGGTCGGGGTGGAACAGGCGCTGCTGCTGGAAATAGCTGGCTTCAAGCTTCTTGGTGTCTATATCGAAATCGGGTTCAATGCCGAGCAGGGAAAAAAGCATATCGGCAAGGGCGGGCAGCACTAGACGTGGAACGAGTCCCCGCAGCCACAGCGCCCTTTTTCATTGGGGTTGCGGAACAGGAAGCCACTTTTCAATTCTTCTTCAACGAAGTCCATTTCCGTGCCGATCAAAAACATGACCGCCTTGGGGTCAATGAGGACGCGGATGCCGTCTTTTTCCACGACTTCATCAAACTTGCCGATCTCGTCGGCGTATTCGATGGTGTAGGAAAGGCCTGAGCAGCCGCGCGAGCGCACGCCCACCTTGATGCCGGCGCTGGGCTTGCCGCGCTTATCCAGCAGGTAGTTGATGCGGCCCATGGCGGCATCAGATATGGAAATGATCGGGCTGGCCATGGTTTTAGGCTGCTTCTTCCTTGGCGGCGTGCTTGGCTTTGTAGTCTTCCACGGCGGCCTTGATTGCGTCTTCGGCCAGTACGGAGCAGTGGATTTTGACCGGCGGCAGCGACAGATGCTCGGCGATCTGGGTGTTTTTGATTTCTTTCGCTTCGTCCAGCGTTTTGCCCTTCACCCATTCGGTGACGAGCGAGGACGATGCGATGGCGCTGCCACAGCCGAAGGTTTTGAACTTCGCGTCTTCGATCACGCCCGTGGTGGGGTTCACCTTGATTTGCAGTTTCATTACGTCGCCGCAGGCGGGCGCGCCCACAAGGCCGGTGCCTACGTCGGCATCGTCTTTCTGCATGCTGCCCACGTTGCGCGGGTTTTCGTAGTGGTCAACTAATTGTTCGCTGTAAGCCATGTCGGTTCCTTATCGAATGAATGGTTGGTCAGGCGGCGTTTCGTGGGGGCCGCCCTGGGGAGGTTCCTGGTCTTTTTTGCGTTGTGCGCGCAATTCGTTCAAATGGTCCTTGTAGTCGCGGGCGCGCATTTCCACCTGCGTGGTGAGCGAGCGCAGGAAGGTGCGGTCGTCGTCGTAGCAGCGGTCGTCTATGCCGCGGCCCGACAATTCCTCGTAGGCTTCGGAAACGAGCTTGCGGGTGAGCGCGGGAAGCGTCGCCGGGTTGTGCACGTTGCTGCACACCTGCACGAGGCCTTCGAGCACAGACATTGTCTGCTCAGTGAGCTTTGCGGGGTTGCAGCGCTCCTTGATGCCCATGACGTGCAGCTTATCGTTGTATGCGTCGGTCATTATTCGCCCAGTTTCCAGCCTGTGTCGGGGGTGGCGGCAAGGCGCGCGCTTACGCTTGCCTTGATGGCTTCTTTGAATTCGGCTTTGTTTTCGGGCGTGAAGTCGGTGCCGTTTGCAATCGTTTCGCGGGCGATGCCGGTGATTGCGAAATCAATCATGTCGTTGCATTTATGCATGCGGTTCATGCCGCGCTCGCCGCCGAGCTGGCGCGAAATAGATACCTGCAATTCGCCGCGCTCTTCGGCGGTAAGCAAGCCCATCAGCCGCGCACCGCGCTCTACGGGTTTTTCTTCGGCTTTGCCGTTTACTGCCACCATCTTATGCTCCCTAGTGCGCCGCCCATTCGATTTTGGAAATATCAATGCCTTCTTGCACCATTTCCCATAGCGGGCTCATTTCGCGCAGTTTGTTGATGCTGTTTTTGATGGTGGTGATGGCGTAGTCCACCTCTTCTTCGGTGGTGAAACGCCCCACGCCGAAGCGGATGGAGGTGTGGGCCAGTTCTTCGGACACACCGAGGCTGCGCAAGACATATGAGGGTTCGAGCGAGGCGCTGGTGCAGGCAGAACCAGAGGATACGGCGAGGTCTTTGATGGCCATGATCATGGATTCGCCTTCGACGTAGGCGAAGCTCAGGTTTACGTTTCCGGGCCAGCGTTGTTCGCGGTCGCCGTTGATATGCACATCGGGGATGCCGTCGAGCAGCTCGGTCATGAATTTGTTATACAACTTGCGGGCGTGGGCTTCGTCCTTGGCCATTTCGGCTTTGGCGATGGCGGCTGCTTCACCGAGGCCTACCACCAGCGGGGTGGGCAGTGTGCCGGAGCGGAAACCGCGTTCCTGGCCACCGCCGGAAATCAAAGGCTCCAGACGCACGCGGGGACGGCGGCGAACATAGAGTGCGCCAATGCCTTTGGGGCCGTAAATTTTGTGGCCGGAGATGCTCATGAGGTCAATGTTCATGGCTTCCACATCCAGCGGAATTTTGCCGAAGCCCTGCGCTGCATCCACATGGAAGAAGGTGCCATTTTCGCGGCAAAGCTTGCCAATTTCGGCCAGCGGCTGGATGACGCCGATTTCGTTGTTTACGGCCATGACCGACACTAAAAGCGTGGTGGGGCGCATGGCGGCTTTGAGTTCATCGAGGTTTACGAGGCCGTTTTTCTGCACCGGCAGGTAGGTGATTTCGAAGCCTTCCTGCTCAAGATGGCGGCAGGAATCGAGTACGCATTTATGCTCGGTGACGGGGGTGATGATGTGGTTGCGCTTGTCTTTGTAAAAACGCGCCACGCCCTTGATTGCGATGTTGTTGCTCTCGGTTGCGCCGGAGGTGAACACGATTTCTTTTTCGGTGGCGCCGATGAGGGCCGCAACCTGTTCGCGGGCGATGTCGCAGGCGGCTTCGGTTTCCCAGCCGTAGGCGTGGCTGCGCGAATGCGGGTTGCCGAATTTTTCGGTGAAATAGGGCAGCATCTTGGCGAGTACGCGCGGGTCCATCGGTGTGGTCGCCTGATAGTCGAGATAGATGGGGAATTTCATATTGCTGTTCGCTGCGGTCATCTTTTGTTTCTTCAATACCTTATCAAAATTTTACCACTGGGCTTTATGGCAGGCAACCATGGTAATATACCCGACTTCTGGGGTCAACTATTCAAAATCGCGGCCACACTAGCCTTTTTCCCTTAGCAGTTCAATGGGTTTTCGTGGTTTAGCTTGCCTTTTTTGCAAGCCTGCCATGCGTCTTAAGCCAAACAGCCGCAAATGCGCGGATATCCTGCTCTGTAGTGGCCCAGCCGGCACTGATGCGGATGGCGCTTGCGGCAAGGGTTTTTTCCACGCCCATGGCAAGCAGCACATGCGAGGGTTCGATGCGCCCGGAGGAGCATGCGGAGCCTGCGCTTACCGCAAAACCGTTCAGGTCGAAATCCATAAGCTGCACTTCATTTCCTACGCCGGGCATGGCGGCGCAGGTGGTGTTGGGCAAGCGAGGGACGCCTTTGCCAAACACGACCGCGCCGGAGGCTTCCATTTCGGCCTCCATGGCATCGAGCCAATGCCTTACCTGCTTTATATGGGTAAGGTTTTGCGCGTTTTCAACACTTGCGGCAAAGCCCATGATGGCGGCGATGTTTTCGGTCCCTGCCCTGCGGCCCAGCTCCTGCCCGCCGCCAGCCAGCAATGGCGCAACCGCTACATCGCGGCGCACGACAAGGGCTGCTGCCCCCACGGGGCCGCCGCCCTTATGGGCGGAGACGCTTAGCATATCGGCGCCGAGCGCACCAAAATCCACAGCGATTTTGCCGAGGCCCTGCACCGCGTCGCAGTGCAAAAGCGCACCGTGTTTATGCGCGATTGCGGAGGCTTCGCGGATGGGCTGGATCACGCCGGTTTCGTTGTTGGCGAGCATGAGGGAGACGAGTGCAGGCTCGCTGTTGGCGAGCATGGCGTCCAGCGCGGCGAGATCAATGATGCCGTTTACGGTTACGGGAATCTGGGTGTTGGGGATGGCTTTCAAGACCGAGCTATGCTCGATGGCGCTGGCGAAAATGCGGCGGGTTGTGCCGCGTAAGGCGGTAACGTTTGCTTCGGTGCCGGAGGCGGTGAACAACACTTCATTCGGCCATGCGCTGATGGCGTCGGCTATGGTTTTACGGGCGTCTTCCAGATGCTTTTTAGCATCGCGGCCAAAGCGGTGGACCGAGGATGGATTCGCAGGATGTGCATATACCTGCTGCATAGCGGCGAGTGCTGCGGGCAGCAAAGGGGTGGTAGCGTTATAGTCGAGATAGACGAGAGTGCGCGCCATTACAGCATGCGGGGGCCTTTGCCGCCCCAGCCCGGCATGTTGCCCGGATCCTGATTGGGGCCGCCGCGTTTTTTGGTGAGCGACGACCAGCCGGTTTCGCGGTTATCGGTGTTGTTGGTCATGGGTTCGAGCAGGCCTGCGGTCAGGCCGCTGCGCAACGCGCCCATGATTGCGGTGCGGTTGTCGCCTGCGCCGAAATCCATGGCAGCGCGTACGGCGCTGGTGATGGAAGCGGTTAGCGGGTTGGCGTTTTCGGCGCCGGGGGTGACGCCAGCTTTATAAGCGGCAAGCACATCTTCGGAGCTTACGTCTTTGGTGCCCGCGAGCGCTTTTTCCACCGCTTTGGTGACGCCTGCCAGCAATTGCGCTTTGCTGGGGCGGTTGTCGGTTGGGTTATCCATACCCGCGCCTGTGGCATCGCCGTCGGTAAAGTTACTCATGCTTACTTTCATTCGCTGGAAAATTAACGCATTTTAACCAATAAGGGCTTTTTTTGCAACTGCAAACTGTTCCGGAACGGGCGAAACAGCCCGGGCGCGCACATCGGCAAGCGTAACGGAGTGCAGGTAAGAATAAATATGTTTTTCAAGACCTTCCCAGAGATCATGGGTCAGGCAACGGGTGCGGGCGGCCATGCAGCCTTCGGTTGCTTGCCCCTTCTTGCCGGGATGATTGGCGCAGCGGGTCATTTTAATGGCTTCTTCGACGGCCATTACCACATCGCCTACGTAAATGAGGGTGGCGGGGCGGGCAAGCACATAGCCGCCGCCGGGTCCGCGCACGGATTTGACGAGGCCTGCCTGCTTCAATTTGCTGAAAATCTGTTCCAGGTACGGCACGGTGATTTCCTGCGCTTCAGCCAGTTCGGAAAGCCGCACCGGCTCTTCGGTTTTGTGGCCTGCGAGTTCGACCATGGCCATAACCGCATAGCGCGATTTGGTGCCTAAAATCATGCGCCGGGCTCTCCCGTGGTTTCCCAGTTGCTGGCGCTTCCGGCGAGTTCGGTGTTTTCCACTTCCAGCTCGCCCACGCGGGCTTGCAGCGCTTCAAGCTGGGCGCGCATCTGCTCCAGCAGGGCGATGGTGGGGTCGCATTCTTCGCTTTGCGGCGTGGCGTAGGCCTCGAAATGGCCATCTTTAATATCGGGCGGCATTTTTTCGGCGACCGGGCGGGCGGGAATGCCTACCACGGTGGTGTCGGGGTCCACATCCTTTACCACTACGGCGTTTGAGCCGATGCGGGCATTGTTGCCGATGCGGATGGGGCCAAGGAGCTGCGCGCCCGCGCCGATGATCACGTTATTGCCCACCTGCGGGTGGCGGGGGCCTTTGGCCATGCTGGTGCCGCCCAGCGTCACATCATGGTAAATGGTCACGTCGTCGCCGATGGTGGCGGTTTCGCCGATGACCACGCCCATGCCATGGTCAATGAAGAAGCGGTGGCCGATGGTGGCGCCGGGGTGGATTTCAATTCCGGTGACGAAACGGCCTATATAAGAGAGGACCCGGCCGGGCAATTTCAGGCCCATGCACCATAACCAATTGGATAAGCGGTAGAAAATTACGGCATGCACGCCGGGATAGCATAAAACGACCTCAAGCCGGGAGCGCGCCGCGGGGTCGCGGGCGAACACAGAATCAATATCATTCACTATTCTCTTGAACATTGGACCCGAAATTCAATATAACTACGCCGATTCACGGCTTCAGCGCAAAATGACGCCCACTTTAAGCAAACGGATCGGTTTTGCGCAACTCATTTCATCTGGGAAACTATGCCCGAAATTATTATCAACGGATCCGAAGGACGCATCGAAGGCCGCTATCACCATAGCGAGCATAAGGGAGCGCCCGTAGTGCTGGTGCTGCACCCCCACCCGCTTTATGGCGGCACGATGAACAACAAAATCGTGTACCGCATGTACCACATGTTCGCGCAGAACGGGTTTTCGGTACTGCGTTTCAACTTCCGCGGCGTTGGCAAAAGCCAGGGCAAGTATGATGAAGGTATCGGCGAACTGACCGACGCGGCTACCGCGCTCGACTGGTTGCAGCTGCAAAACCCCGACGCGTCCACCTGCTGGATCAGCGGGTTTTCGTTCGGTGCGTGGATTGCGCTGCAATTGCTGATGCGCCGCCCTGAAATCGAAGGCTTTGTGGCCGTATCGCCGCCTGCGAATTTATATGATTTCTCGTTCCTTTCCCCCTGCCCTGCCGCTGGCCTGATTACGCAAGGCGACAAGGACGACGTGGTGCAGGAAGACGCCGTGGCCAAGATGGCGCACAAGCTGGGCAGCCAGCTGGAATACCGCCCCATCCCCGGTGCCGACCATTATTACCGCGGCATTGAAGACGAGCTTAGCACCATTATGAACGACTACATCGTGCAGCGCATGACGGACTTCAAGCAGAAGCGCAAGGTGCGCCCCGACCGCAAGCGCAGGCAACTGCCGAGGGATTAATTGGAATAAAAAAAAGCCCGGTTTTCACCGGGCTTTTTTATTGGTTCAGCAAATTAGATTATGCGCATTGCGCCGTGCCGGGGCCTGCGCCGATCAGCACTACGCCCGTGCCGCCACCCATGGCGGTTACGATGCTTGCAGCGCCAAACACGATGGCCACGCCGATACCTACGATCATCGCCATGCCCCACGATACCTTGCCGAGGAGCGCGCCGATGCCGATCACGGTCACCGCGATTGTGGAAAGGCCCTTGCCGGTGTTTCCGGTGAACCAGTTCGCCACGGTGCACAACACGTTACCCATCGGCGTGTTGCTGGCTGCCGCAAACGCGAAGTCAGGCATCATCACCATCAGGGTAGAAAGCATAACGCAGGCGCATATTTGCCAAGTCATACTAAGTTGCGTTGTCTTCATAGTCTTCCCTTTGTTTTTGTCTGTATGTACCAGAGCTTATCATGGCACTTTATAAGTATAGGGCATGAAACCCTGAATAAAAAGGCACGTATTTGTGACAAAAAAGTTAATTTCTTGTCACAGAAAAAAGGCGCTACAATGGTTAGCAGCGCCTTTTTCGTTGTTTATCCGCTTGTTATTAGAAGGGAATCTCGTCGTCCATCAGCTGTTCTGCGGCTGGGGCTTTGCTGCCGCCGCCGAAGGAGGATGGGGCCGAAGAGCCATAATTGCCAGCACCACCGCTGCTTGCGCCTTCGCCACCGCGGGGGCCATCGAGCATGGTGAGCGTTGCGCCGAAGCCTTGCAGCACCACTTCGGTGGAGTATTTTTCCGCACCGTCCTTGTCGGTCCATTTGCGGGTTTGCAGCGCGCCTTCAAGATACACTTTCGCGCCCTTTTTCAGGTAGCTCTTGGAGATGTTCACCAGACCTTCGCTGAAGATAACCACGCGGTGCCACTCAGTTTTTTCTTTGCGCTCGCCGCTGTTTTTGTCTTTCCACGACTCGGAGGTCGCCACTGTCAGGTTTGCGATTTCGCGGCCATCCTGCGTGCTGCGGATTTCGGGGTCTTTGCCGAGATTGCCCACCAGAATCACTTTATTTACGCTGCCTGCCATGTTTTGCTCCCTATGACTTTTTGTTAAGACATTTAGTAATAGTGCTTAAAAAAAATTGCGCAAATGATTTGGTTCTTTTTTTTGGGGGCCTCTTTAAAAAACGCGGAGAAAGCCCCATATGCCACAATTAGCGCTATGCGGGTGGCGGGAAATGACTACAATACTTTCCTCATATTTTCAAACAGGTCACCAATGGTAAAAGACGAATTCATCGGCGTTCGCGGGGCAAAAGAGCATAACCTCAAGAATATTGACGTGGATATTCCGCGCAACCAACTGGTGGTTATTACCGGGCCTTCCGGCTCCGGCAAGTCCAGCCTTGCGTTTGACACGATTTACGCCGAAGGCCAGCGCCGCTATGTGGAAAGCTTGTCCGCCTATGCGCGCCAGTTCCTGAACATTCAGGACAAGCCGGACGTGGAATCTATTTCCGGGCTTTCGCCCGCGATTGCCATTGACCAGAAAACCACGTCGCGCAATCCGCGCTCGACTGTGGGTACGGTCACGGAAATCTATGATTACCTGCGCCTGCTGTATGCGCGCATCGGCATCCCCTATTCGCCCGCCACCGGCCTTCCCATTGAAAGCCAGACGGTGTCGCAGATGGTGGACCGCATTATGGAACTGCCCGAAGGCACGAAGCTGTATTTGCTTGCGCCGGTGGTGCGCGGCCATAAGGGTGAGTATAAAAAAGAGATTCAAGCCCTGCAAAAAAAGGGTTTCCAGCGCCTGAAGGTGGACGGCGAATTGCACGATATCAACGAAATGCCTGCTTTGGATAAAAATAAAAAGCATGAAATTTCGGTGGTGGTGGACCGTATTGCGGTGTCCAAAGAGCTTGGCAACCGGCTTGCCGACAGCATTGAAACCGCGTTGCAGCTCAGCGATGGGCTGATCCACGCGGAAATCGTGGACGGGGAGACGATTACGTTTTCCAGCAAGTTCGCCTGCCCGGTTTCGGGCTTTACGCTGTCGGAAATCGAACCGCGTTTGTTCTCGTTCAACAGCCCGTATGGCGCGTGTGCGGCGTGCGACGGGCTTGGCACGCAATCCATGTTCGACGAAGCGCTGGTGGTGCCGGACACGGCGAAATCTTTGGCCGAAAAAGCCATTGCCCCGTGGGGCGGCATGCCTTGGGCGGGCAATACGCGCTTTTATCAGGACGCGCTGTCTTCGCTTGCCAAGCATTATAAATTCAGCCTGTACACGCCGTTCAAGGATTTGCCGGAGAATGTGCGCCACATCATTTTCCACGGGTCAGGCTCGGATTCGGTGAAGATGTTTTATCAGGACGGTTCGCGCAGCTTTACGGTGGATAAGCCGTTTGAAGGCGTGATTCCCAACCTTGAGCGCCGCTACAAGGAAATTACGAGCGAGACCATCCGCGATGAATTCTCGAAATACCAGAACGAGCATCCGTGCGAAGCGTGCGGGGGGTTCCGCCTGAAGCCGGAGGCGCTGTGCGTGCGCGTGGGCGACAGGAATATCGGCCAAATCACACAGCTCACTATCGAACAAGCGCATGAATGGTTCGCCAAAATCGAGAAGAAGCTTTCCAAAAAGCATCAGGCGATTGCGCAGAAAATCTTCAAGGAAATCTGCGAACGGCTTATGTTCCTTGTGAATGTGGGGCTTGATTACCTGACACTCAGCCGCGAATCGGGCACGCTTTCGGGCGGGGAATCGCAGCGCATCCGGCTTGCATCGCAGATTGGCTCAGGCCTTTCGGGCGTGCTGTACGTGCTGGACGAACCCTCCATCGGCTTGCACCAGTGCGACAATGAGCGCTTGCTGGGCACGCTGCGCCATTTGCGCGATTTAGGCAATACGGTGATTGTTGTGGAGCATGACGAAGACACCATGCGCGCGTCGGATTACCTGATTGATATTGGGCCGGGCGCGGGCATTCATGGCGGGCATATTGTAGCCAAGGGCACGCCGGAGCAGGTTGCGAAGAACAAAAAAAGCATCACCGGGCAGTATCTGAGCGGGGAGAAGTTTATTCCCGTGCCGGATAAGCGCCGGGCGATTCACAAGACCCGCAAAATTGTGATCAATGGTGCGAGGGGTAATAACCTGAAGAACATCACGGCGGAGATTCCGCTGGGCACGTTTACGTGCGTGACGGGCGTTTCGGGCGGGGGCAAGTCCACGCTGGTGATCCAGACCCTGTATAAGGCGATTGCGCGGCGGATGCATGGCAGCCGCGACATGCCTGCGCCGCACGATAGCATTTCGGGCCTTGAATATATTGATAAGATTATTGAGATTGACCAATCCCCCATCGGGCGCACGCCGCGCTCGAACCCGGCGACGTATACGGGCGCGTTTACGCCTATCCGCGACTGGTTTCCGGCAGCGCCGCAAACCAGTCGCGGATAGGC
>JAYULW010000117.1:0-15806 GCA_043763155.1 Alphaproteobacteria bacterium
CTTACCCCCGCTTGCTTCGCCGCGATCACGTTCTCTGGCTTGCTTTCGGCCGTTACCATGATGAAGGGGGTGTTCTTGAGCTTGGCGTCGGCGCGTACCTGCTTCAGCAGCTCCATGCCCGTTACCGGCTCCATGTTCCAGTCGGAAATCACCAGCCCATAGTGCTTATCCTGCATTTTGGTAAAAGCTTCCCCGCCGTGCGCGGCCTCGTCCACATGCTCGAAGCCAAGCTGCTTAAGCAGGTTGCGAATGATACGGCGCATGGTGTTGTAATCGTCCACCACCAGAATATTCATTGTTTTATCTACAGCCATAAAAACTCTCTCAGTTTGCTATATTGCGTAGCCTGAATATAGCCGAGATGTTTTAAAGTTACGTTAAGGCAAGGGGCTAAGTGCTTAAAAATAGGTAAAGAAATGCCCGCACAGGCCGCATCTGGCGTCAGTTTGGCACACCCAAAACCTGCCAGTCACAGTAAATATCCGGTAACAAAAGTAAATGGCATTTGCGGGGCATTTTAAGTTTTGCCCAAGGCAATTTCGGGTCTCTTGCTGTCAACGCAAAAACCCGACACCAGAAAATAAAAAAACCTTGACGCATATAGGAGTTGAATCAGAAGTCAATAAGTTTTTATAATCGTTATCTGCCTTGTTGATAAACGAGGTGCCGGAGAGTGATCCGGCAGGGCTCACCACCGGTTCTGGCCGGGAAATCGTAAGCCCGTGTTCCCAGAGCTGTTGCCCAAAGCAAAAGCCTAAACATGAAAGGATTGGTTGTACAATGTCTATCCAAGCCCACATTGATTCCCTCGCACAAAAACGTGATCAACTCAAAGCGCAGATTGCCGCAGAATTTGCCCACCCGATGCCCAACCTGGTGCTGATCACGAACCTGAAAAAGCAGAATTTGACGCTGAAGGAAGAGATGCAGAGGTACTTCATTATGCTGGATAGCAAGATCTCCCAAACTTCTTCGTAACGCCCCATCGCCAGTTGATAAAAAAAAGGCCCAGACATTGTCTGGGCCTTTTTTATTGCCGTGCGGGGAAGCTTACGCTGCCTGCGCCGTGGGGCGCTTGCGGGGGCGGAACTTGCGTTCGCCGCCACCTGCGCCTGCGCCAGCACCGGCGGGCTTATTGCCCAGCGGCTTTGCGCGGTAGCCGCCAGATTTGCCAGCATAGCCACCACCGTGGGGTTTGCGCTTGCCACCGTTGCCGCCGCCGTAAGGCATCTGCGGTGCGGGTTCGTTCGGGTGCAGCAGGCGGTGAATCGCGCGCCACTTCACGCTGTCATCCGGCGAGATCAGGCACAAGGAAGAACCTTCCGAACCGTTACGGGCCGTACGGCCGATGCGGTGGATATAATCTTCCGGGCACTGCGGCAGGTCGAAGTTGATCACGTGTTCAATGTGCGAGATGTCCAAACCGCGCGCTGCGATGTCGGTAGCCACAAGAATGCGGAACTTCATTTCGCGGAACGACTGGATAACGCGTTCGCGCTTGCGCTGGTGCAGGTCGCCATGAATGGTGTCAGCCTTATGGCCAGCCTTGTTCAGGCGGTCAGCCATACGGTCAGCGCCACGCTTCGTTTTCACGAACATGATGATGGACCCGGTACGCTTGTTCAGCTGCGTGATGAGTTCGTCATACTTGTTGCTTTCGGTCACATGCACAACGTCCTGCTGAATTTTCAGGATAGGCGCATGGGTCGAGCCAACAGCGATACGCTCAGGGTTATTGAGGTACTTGGCAGACATCTTCACGATTTCCGCAGGAAGCGTAGCCGAGAACATCAAGGTCTGGCGGCCAGCAGGCAGGAACTTCACGATCCGGTCAATCTGGATACCAAAGCCCATGTCAAGCATACGGTCGGTTTCGTCAAGCACGAGGAAGCTGGTATCGTGCAAAATCAAATTGCCGCGTTCCAGATGGTCGTTGATACGGCCTGGGGTGCCAACGATGATACGCGGGCGCAGGCGAAGCTGCTGTGTCTGCTTGTGCATCGAATCACCACCGATCAGAAGCACGGTAGGGATGAAGCTGCGCTTGCCGAGCAGCTGGTTTACAACGTCCATAACCTGCGAAGCGAGTTCGCGGGTAGGGAGCAGCACGATGGCCGAACCACGCGGGGAAGACATGATGCGGTTCACCATCGGAATGGAGAACGCAGCGGTCTTGCCGGTGCCGGTCTGTGCGGAGCCAAGGATGTCGCGGCCCTGAAGCGCAAGCGGAATAGCCTGGCGCTGAATCTGGGTGGGTTCTTTGTAGCCCATGGTCACAAGGTTTGCGGCCAGCTTTTCCGGCAGCGCAAAGTTTGCGAAAGTGAAAGAAGGCGCGGCGTCAACAGGTGCTGCTGCGGGTACTTCACCGGCAATAAGAGCGGCAATTTCCGGCACAATAGCCAGAATTTCGGGTGCCAGCGTCACAACTTCATGTTCAACATGAGGAGTGTTCATGTCGGAATCGTTGGAACGGTGGGAGTTTTCTTGGGTCTCGAAAGTTTCGTTAGTCATATTTTTTTGTCCTTATAATGCCCACGCAAGCCTCTTTTTTGCTAAAAAAGGTCATGCACGGAACTAGCCCCCTTATGAGGGCTGGTGAGGTGCTGTGTTATGCAGCCACTATTACCGCACATGCGGCAACAGCACACCGCGCAAATAAATGCACGGCGCATATCCCGGCCACAAAAACTACAGCGTATCGCATACGCAAGGAATTGCAGACGGCATGACAGCTAAAACTATCATGCTAATAAAGCGGCAGCTTACGCTGTCGTTTTACTCACAAAATACTAGGGGAGACGATTAAGCGTCAACGAGCTTAAGGTTCGCTGCCGAGGTCCTGCCTTTGTTAGTGGCAAGTTCGTAGCTCAGCTTCTGGCCTTCGTTAAGCGTGTTCAAACCAGCACGTTCCAGTGCGCTGATGTGAACGAACACATCGCTGCCGCCCTGATCAGGCTGGATAAAGCCGAAGCCTTTGGTGGGATTGAACCATTTTACGATACCAGTAGCCATAGGTAGTCTCCTTAGATTAGGCTGTTAAAAACATGAGGCAACGCGCCCCCTGTTTCTGTAGAGCTTTGTAGCGTAGGGCCAAAAAAAAGGCCCCTAACTCTGGCCACACGTCACGAAAGCTCAAGCCCTTAACAAGGTAGATCTTTGCCCATACCTTTAAGGTATGTCCGCATCGTTATTTTTCAATAACTTAGCGGTGAGATGGAAAGAGTAAATTACTAAACTCGTCAACATTTGTATCGTATCACGCTTTGGCAGTCAAGGGGAATCTGGTGCTTTCCTGCAACACTGGTATGGCAAAATGTTGAAATAAAAAGGAAAAAATTAAGAGCGCCCGTCGGCCCGTGCTTCCATGGCGATTTTGTGCAGCTCTTCTTCGGTGAGATTCGTGTTGCGAATCCCCTCATGTCCCGGCAGCCATAGCAGCCCAAGGTTTTTCGGGTCACGCGCAAACACGCGCTCTTCCGTTACCATCCCAAGGTTAGGCGGAATGTTATTCTTCGCCAACCCCGCAATCGTGTACGGCCCGTCGCGGAACATGCCGATCACCACACGCGGACGGTCAATAAACACCTGCGAACCGCGCAGCAGCTCGCGCACTTCCGGTGCCGATTTGGGCGCAGCATTTTTCTGCAAGTGATGCACCACCACCACAGCCGAATTTTTCTGAATCGCAAATTCTTCAATAGCCTCGAAAAACTCACTCACCACACCAGCGTCGTCTTCGTCACCCGTCAAATATTTACGCGCCGGATCAATCACCATGATCGGTACATGCGGGATTTTATGCAGCATGCGCAAATGCTGCGAGAACGTGACCCCGTCACCAAAATCATTGCGTTGGAACATAAGCCGCTTCGCCCGGCCATCCGGGTCAAAAATCGCCGCGCGCCCATTGATAATCGGCGGCCCGTCTTCCCCAGAGAAATAAATGCAGATGCCCTTACATTTTTCAATAGCCAAACGTTGCCCAAGCCAGCGGGGCGCTTCTTCCCCCGGCTCATAATCAATAGACGAAAGCACGCACAGCTGGTGCGCCAGCGAAGACTTACCCGTGCCGCCGGTCGCGCCAATCAGCGTCACCGCGCCGCGCGGAATCAGCCCCGGCACAATAAATTCAAACATCGCGTCCGCGTCTTTGCGCATCGGCCCCGTCGCGTCAAACAGCCGCACATCGCGCGCCACAAGGTTGAAGAAATGCAGGTTCGTTTCCACATCCCCCGGATCGCGCCCGAATTTCTGGTACAGCGAATGGTGCCGCTCATACGCCACAAACGCATACGCCGCATCCAGCACATTCTGCACATTGATCGAGCTGTTCTTCACGGTCTTGGCCCGCGCCTCAGCGTCTTTAATCGCGCCCTTGGGGAACAAGGTGGTAATATCCGGGTGCTGGAACATCCCGTTATTGGTCAGGTACGAAATGCCCGAAAGCATATACGGCGCCCAATACAGGTCCGACTGAATATTGGCGATCTCGTATAATTCATTGCACCCGATCACCGTCTTGCCATCCACGGCAATCGGCTGCGCCTCATCGCAGAAGCCAATAATCTTCAGGCCAGCGCGCTCATTATCGCCACGGTGAAACGGGCTGGTCGCAATCCCGATATCCCACAACCGCTCTGTGGATTCATCGTTCAGCGTGTCAATGCCAAGGCACAGCGAAAAACACCAGATCATGCCGGAGCCTTCAGGCTTATACGTGCCGTCTTCGCGCTTGGTATGCACAATGGGGTTCAAAAGCATCGGCGAGTTCGGCAGCAGCGAATTATTGTAATGCTGCACAATCGTATCAACGGCCGCTTGCGTGTCGCCCGGCCCGAACCAGAATTTAATGCCCGCTTCCTTCGCCCGGTACGGAACCTGCTCCGGCTGCGTATACAGGCACATGAACCCCTCCAGCCCAACCGCATGGTGTGCGGCCCAGACTATTTCCAGCTCAATGGCCAGGTTTTCAGCAAGTTTATCGAGGGGTAAAAGCATGTGGTTTTATTGGTAAAATAACAGGCGTAAGTTCTAAATATGGAATATAGGTAGTTTAGTTATAGCTTTCCAGACCTTAATATATCATGAATACCCAACCCTAAACCCCCCTTAAAACACAATAATGCACTGCAATTTTATCCCCCCTGAAAACCCCTTCCTAAAGACCCTCGCCAACTGGGTGTTGCAGCAATACGGCCACAATCCCGCCGAATTAACCAAACTGTTAATCCTCCTCCCCAACCGCCGCTCCTGCCGCGCCCTGCGCGAAACCTTCCTCGAATGCACCAACGGCAGTCCCATCCTTCTGCCCCGAATGCAGCCCCTTGGCGAACTCGACGAAGCCTCCACCCTGCTCATGCACCACCCCGACATCCCCCCCGCCATTCCTGCGCTGCGCCGCCAGCTCCTCCTCACCAAAATGGTCATGGGCTTCAAATCCTCCCACGGCACCGGCTACAGCTTGGAGCAAGCCGCCCAGCTCGCCCAGCAGCTCGGCCAGTTTCTGGATGACACCGCCCGCGAAGACCTCACCCTCGCGCAGCTCGAAAACCTAGTGCCCGAAGAATACGCCACCCACTGGCAGCAAACCCTCGAATTCCTAAACATCATTTCCCACCAGTGGCCGCAATTGCTGCAAAGGGAAGGGGCCATTGACGCCACCGACCACCGCACCCAGATGCTCAAAGCAAGCGCCGCCGCATGGGCCAAAAACCCGCCCGCGCACCCCATCATCGCCGCTGGCTCCACCGGCTCCCAACCCGCCACCGCCGCCCTTCTGGCAACCATCGCTTCGCTCCCGCAAGGCCGCGTCATTCTCCCCGGCCTCGACACGCACATGCCCGAATCCGAGTGGGACGTCCTTGCCGAAACCCATCCCCAATTCGCCCTCAAGCAATTGCTGGAACGCCTGCGCCTCAAGCGTCCCGCCATCACCCCGCTAACCTCGGATGATTCCGCCACGCCCGCGCGCATGCAAACTTTCCGCGCCATTTTCCAGCCCCCCGCCGCCACCGCCCACTGGGCCGAATCCAAACTCCCGCTCGAAGAGGGCCTCACCGGAATCAAGCTTCTCACCACCCCCACCCAGCACGACGAAGCCCGCATGATCGCAATCGCCCTGCGCGAAACCCTCGAAACCCCACAAAAAACCGCTGCCCTCATCACGCCCGACCGCACACTCGCCCGCATGGTCGCAGCGCAAAGCCAGCGCCTCGGCATCGAAATTGACGACTCCGCCGGCTACCCGCTGGGCGATACCCCCTCCGGGTGTTTCCTGCGCCTTGTCAGCGAAATGACCGCCAGCGAAGCCGCCCCCGCACCACTGCTTGCCTTATTGCGCCACCCACTCGCCAGCGCCAACCAAGACCCCGCCCAATGCCGCAAGCTTTCCCGCCAGATCGAAAAAAACCTGCTGCGCGGCTTGCGCCTGAACCCCGGCCTCCCCGCACTCGCCGAAGCCGCCACTCATGAGAAGGATTTCATCGCCCCCACCAGATTCCTCCAGCATCTCGCTTCAATCGAAAAACCACTCGCCGACCTCTTCAAAAACAAACAACCCGTGCCCTTACGCACCCTGTTAGAAGCCCACATCCAGCTCGCCCAAGCCTTCGCCGCAACTCCGGGCGAAAAAGGCGAAGACCGCCTCTGGCGCGGCGACAGCGGCGAACAGGTCGCCTCCTTCCTCGCCGAACTACTGGAAAATGCCGACATCCTCCCCGAAGTCGAACCCTTCGCCTATCCCGGCCTGTTCGACCTGCTGCTTTCCGCCCAAACCTTCCGCCCCCGCTACGGCAAACACCCGCGCCTGCACATCCTAAGCCCCATCGAAGCCCGCCTGCAACGATTCGACCGCGTTATCCTCGCAAGCCTCAACGAAGGCACATGGCCCCAAACAACAACCCCCGACCCGTGGATGTCGCGCCCCATGCGCGGCCAGTTCGGCCTTCCCGCCTCCGAGCGCAGCATCGGCCAAAGCGCGCATGATTTCGCCATGCTCACCGCCGCCCCCGAAGTTATCCTCACCCGCTCCGAAAAAGTCGAAGGCGCCCCCACCATCCCCAGCCGCTGGCTCGTCCGCCTCAAAACACTGGTAAAGGGCCTAAACCCCACCCTCTACGAAACCCTCGCCTGCGAGCACCACTACGCCCAAGGCCTCGCAATCCTCCACACTCCCGAAAACCTCCCCGCGCTGCCCCAACCTGCTTACGCTCCCCCGCTCGCCGCGCGCCCCCAGAAACTCCCCGTCACCGCCATAGATATCTGGGTCAAAAACCCCTATAACCTCTATGCCCGCTACGTCCTGAAACTCCGCGCCCTCGACGCGCTGGACCAAGACCCCGACGCCTCCGACTACGGCCAGCTCATCCACAGCGCCCTCGAACTCCTCACCGATAAACACCCCACCGGCACCATCGAAAACATCGAAGCCGAACTCCTCGCCTGCGGCGAACAAGCCTTCGCCCCCATGATGGACCGCCCCGCCATCGCTTGCCTCTGGTGGCCGCGCTTCCTCGCCATGGTCCCATGGCTTGCACATATCGAAAACACCCGCCGCGCCAAAGGCATCACCCTATACAGCGAACTCGAAGGCACATGGAACATGGACGCCGATGGCATCCCCTTCACGCTCACCGCCCGCATTGACCGCATGGAAATCCACAACCACGCCGCAACCATCGCCGACTACAAAACCGGAACCCCACCCACCGAAACCCAAGTGCAAAAAGGCGACGCCAACCAGCTCCCCCTGCAAGCCCTCGTAGCCCTGCACGGCACCTTCAAAGAAGGCCCAAACCCCAAACACGTCGAAGCCCTCGAATACTGGCACCTAGGCGGCAACGCCCGCAAATGCGATGTAAAACCCATCAGCACAGCATTCATCCCGCCCGCGCAAACACGCCTCGAAGCACTGCTCATTCACTACAATGATGAAAATTCTTCGTACGCCGCCCCCCTAAATCCCACCGCCGCCGACGAACGCTACAACGACTACGAACACCTGACACGCCGTCAGGAGTGGGACCCGGTATGATGATAATAAATGGAGCAAAGCGACTAGGCCCATTGAGGGCCGCAGCCTTAGTAGCGCTTGAACGTCACTTAACTATGTTAGTGTATCTGCTTAACTTGGTTGTCCAAGCGTTCAACACGCTCATACAATTCCAGCGAGCGGTCCAGCAAATAGCACACATAGCTCGGCAGAACCCCGTGCAACATGCGATTATCCACCATGCAAGCATCCTTGAAATCCAAGCCATAACGGCTGCACGCTTCTTCAACCGGAATCTTGCCGGTAAACACCGCCCGCTGCACCATGATCCACGCCATGATGCTGGAAAGACGCAGCGTAATACGCGACATCTCGCACGAATAAAGCGACTTCAAATCCCCCGGAATACGCTGTTGGTCGTCATCACCAAACAGGTAGAAATACTCATGCGCATCGGTAAGAAGCTGCATGGTTTCATCAAACACTTTGGGCATGAAAAATACGTTGGGCGATTTCATATCCGTGTAAACGCGTGGAATCTGAGAAGTCATAAATACCCTTTCAATACCCCTCATTATACCGCAGTTTCCCTTGCTTTTTTGTTAACTTTTTGTGAACATTCAGTGTAGAAAATTTAGCAAATGTCAGCAAAAACAAAAACATACAACCCCGAACAAGTATTCAATCCCGACGATTCCGTCTTCGTTTCCGCCAATGCCGGCGCCGGAAAAACCAGCCTTCTCACCAACCGCGTACTCGCACTTTTGCTGCACGGCGTAGCCCCGTCTAAAATTCTCTGCCTCACTTTCACCAACGCCGCCGCCGCCGAAATGGCCAACCGCGTCCAGTCCGAACTCGGCAAATGGGTGATGATGGATGATGAAACCCTCTCCGCCACACTCACCCACCTGAACCACACCCCCGACACCCACACGCTCGCCCGCGCCCGTAGCTTGTTTGCGCAAGTATTAGAATCCCCCGAAGGCGTCCGCATCCAAACCCTGCACGGCCTCTGCCAGTCGCTCCTGCGCCGCTTTCCGGTCGAAGCGGGCATCAGCCCCTATTTCAGCATCATGGACTCCCGCACCGAGCAGGAAGTCATGCACGAGGCCCGCCAGCGCCTCTTCAGCCGCGCCCTTTCCGGCGACGAATCCCTGCACGAATCACTCCTCGCCCTCAGCCAAACCCAGGCCGAAGACACACTCCGCCAACTGCTCGAAACCATCATCCGCCACCGCCGCGCCATCCTGCCGCTGTTCTACGGCGCAAACCCCACCGAAGCCGCCATAAGTATGGTCTGGAACCTCCTGAAGGTCCCCAAAGGCACCACCACCGAAACATTGTTAGACACCCACTTCCGCTACACCGACACCGAGCTGCAAAGCTTGCGCGCCATCGCCACCCTCCAACTCGCAGGCGAGCCCAAACGCGATGATAAGCGCACAGGCATGGGCCTAGCGGCATGGCTCGAAAACCAGCACGACCGCGAAAACTACATCCAGCGCTATGGGGCGGCATTTATCAAAGCCGACGGCGAACCCTATAAATCCCTCACCAACAAGGGCACACTCTCCGACACCCACGTCGAAACACTTCACGCCGAACTCCAGCGCGTCCTCACCTACCACAACGCCGCCAACTCCCACGCCATCGCCACCCGCACCACCCACATGCTGGTCATCGCCGAAGCGCTATTATCGCTCTATGCCAAACTCAAAGATGCCCGCGCCCTGATGGACTACGAAGACCTCATCATGACCGCCCGCAGCCTGCTGGACCGCGAAGACGTCATCCCTTGGGTCCTCTACAAACTAGACGGCGGCATTGACCATTTACTGGTGGATGAAGCGCAGGACACCAGCCCCGAACAATGGTCCATCATCAACGCCCTGACGCAGGAATTCTACGCCGGGGCAGGGCGCTCCACCCAGTCCCGCTCCATGTTCGTGGTGGGCGACGAAAAACAATCCATCTTCAGCTTCCAAGGCGCCGACCCCCGCGAACTCGGCAAAGCCCAAAGCAGCTTCACCCAGCGCATCAAAGACGCAGGCCAAAACGCCCACGCCGTAGAACTCATCCACTCCTTCCGCTCCACCAACGAAATCCTGCAAGCCGTAGACGCCATTTTCGCACTTCCCCAAGTCCGCGAAGGCCTCACCTACAAAGACATCCCGCTGGCCCACATCCCCACGCGCGGCACCATCCCCGGCCTCGTCGAACTCTGGCCCGCAGTCCTGCGCACCGAAGCCGAACCCGAAACCGAAGAAGAAACCACCACCACCTCAAACCACATCATCCTCGCCCGCACCATCGCCGACACCATCAAGGAATGGCTCGATTCCGGCCTCATGCTCGAATCCAAATCCCGCCCCGTACAGGCGGGTGACATCATGATCCTCGTCGCCAAGCGCAAACCGCTGGTTGATCCCTTAGTGCGCGCCCTAAAAAAACGCGGCGTACCCGTTTCCGGCCACGACCGCATGCAGCTCGAAGAAAACCTCGCCGTGCAGGACCTGATCGCCCTCGGCCAATGCCTGCTGCTGCCCGAAGACAACCTCACCCTCGCATCCCTCCTCAAAAGCCCGCTTTTCGCCCTCACCGAACACGAGTTATTCCAGCTCGCCCATGGCCGCGAATCCAGTCTGTGGGACGCGCTGCAAACAGGGCAGGGGACAAGCGAAAATACCTCCAGGGCGTATATGCTGCTTACCGACCTGCGCGCCCGCGCCGACTATATTTCGCCCTATGAATTATACTCCTACCTACTCGAAAACAAAGGCGGCCGAAACCGCATCACCGGCCGCATGGGCGAAGAATACCATGACCCGCTGGACGAATTCTTAGGCCTCGCGCTCCTCTACGAACGCGCCCACACCCCTTCGCTGCAAGGCTTCATCCACTGGCTCTGCTCCAGCGAAAGCCAGATCAAACGCGACATGGAACAAGCCCAGGGCTGCGTGCGCATCCTCACCGTTCACGCCTCCAAAGGGTTAGAGGCCCCCATCGTCATCCTCCCCGACACCACCCGCAAACCCGACATGAAAGACATGCTCCTCTGGCACGAAGGCGAGGGCTTCCGCCTCCCGTTCTGGCCCGGCGGCAGCAAGGGTGATGATAATTTCTGCGCGAACTTGCGCCAAAAGCGCTACAGCGAAATCATGGCCGAATCGCGCCGCCTGTTCTACGTGGCGCTCACCCGCGCCCGCGACCGCCTGTATATCTGCGGTGCCGTAAACGCCAAGAAAATCAGCGAAGGTAGCTGGTACGAATTCGCAAGCGCAGGCCTCGCCCATGCCACTCATTTCGACATGCCATGGGGCGAGGGCCGCCGCTTCGGCACACCACCCACCACCGGCCCCAAACAGCCCGAAATTCTGCAAGCAAACATACCCCCCAGCGGTTTCCATTTCCTGACCCAGCCCGCGCCCGCCGAACCCATTCCCCCGCAGCCGCTTGCCCCTTCGCGCCTCGTCGGCGAAGAACCAGCCGCCGCATCCCCGCTAAACGCAAAAGGCCTTTACGCCCGCGGCACACTCATCCACCAACTCCTGCAATTCCTGCCGCAAGTCCCGCAATCCGAACAAGCCGCCCTCGCCAAGAAAATCACCACCCCCCACGCCGCCACCATGCCCGCTGACGTGTTGGAAGCCACCATCGCCGAGGCCCTGCGCGTGATCAGCACGCCCGAATACGCCTTCATCTTCGGCGCAAGTGCCCTCGCCGAAGTGCCCGTAGCAGGCCTCGTAAATGTCGCAGGCAAGAAAGTCGCCGTAAGCGGCCAGATTGATCGCCTCTTCATCGGTGAAAAAGAAATCTGGATCGTGGATTTTAAATCCAACCATACCCCCCCAGACGCCGCAAAAATTCCCGCCAGCTACATCCGCCAGATGCGGCTTTACCAGTTGTTATTACAGCAAATTTACCCCGATAAATCCATCCGCTGCGCATTGCTCTGGACCGCGCTGCCCGCAATCACCGCTTTACCCCAGTCGCTGCTTGACGAAGTGCCCGCCAGTTCCTACATATAGTACATAACCCACCCGGCCATCCGTGCCGGAACCACAAGAAGGTAGTTTTATGACGTTACATATTGACGACAGCGAATTCGAACAGAAAGTGCTCAAAGGCACCGGCGCAATCCTCGTTGATTTCTGGGCGGAATGGTGCGGCCCTTGCCGCCAGATCAGCCCAATCCTCGACGAAATCGCCAATGAACGCGCTGGCAAAATCACCATCGCCAAAGTGAACATTGATAAAAACCCCGGCACCCCGCAGAAATACGGCGTGCGCGGCATCCCCACCCTGATCATTTTCAAAGACGGTCAGGCTGTGTCCACGAAAGTTGGTTCGCTCCCCAAAAGCAAACTGGTGGAATGGATTGACTCCGTTATTGCCTAAATGGCGGATACCAATTTTCTAATCGAATCGCTGGCGATGCGGATTCAGGGTGATTTCAACCTGAACCCCATCACCGCGTCCGAAATCGAGTTCTACATGCCCGGCGCCACCGAGTCGGGCAATCTGGAAACCTTTTGGGACAGCTTCAAAGCCGCCTGCATTAAAGCGGGCCTGCGCATCCACAGCAAGGGCGCGGAGTCTGGCAAAGACCAGTTTGAAGTGGCCCTCGCCACGTCCTCAGACCCTAAAAAAACCGTCGAAGACACCCGCAAGCTCAAAGACATTATCGTAAGCCTCGCCTTCATCTGCGGCTTCAGCGCAACCTTCGCCGCAAAGCCCTTCGCCGATCAGCCCGGCAGCGGCCTGCACATGCATCTAAGCCTCACCGACAGCACCGGCAAAAACACCTTCTTCAAAAACGACTACGAAATCTCACCCCAGCTCAAGCACAGCATTGGCGGCCTTTTAGGCTGGGTAGCCGACTGCATGCCCGCCTTCGCCCCCACCGCCGAGTCCTACACCCGCCTGGTTCCCAAATCCAACGCCCCCACCACCGTAAGCTGGGGCGCGAACAACCGCACCACCGCCGTGCGCCTCCCCGATGCCCCGCATGATGACAAGCACATCGAGCTGCGCACCTCTGGGTCCGACGCCGACCCCGGCCTCGTCATGGTGGTCCTGCTCGCTGCCGTGCATTTCGGCCTGAAATATAAATGCGAACCCGGAAGCCAGGTACATGGCGACGCGTCCATGCCCAGCTATAACCTGCCCAAGCTTCCCGCAACGCTGGAAGAAGCTGTCAGCCGCCTGCAAAAATCCCAGATCATCCTCGAATATTTCACCGCCCCGAACCTGATGCCCGCTTAGGGGCTAGGCCTAGGGTTTAGACCGGGCGCGGCCTGTTCCTTCCGCCGCACCCGGCGGGAACACACACCTTCAAATAACTGCTCCGTATGCACGACCGTCCTGCCTTCGCGCAAACAGCCGGGGAAGGGGTGTTCCATCACCTTCATCTCGCGCGTTTTCGCATCATACGCAAATTCCCATTTGGGGTAGGGGTTCTCATCGGTATATTCCCAAGGCTGCGTCGTCACCTTGCGCGCCTTCACCTTCACCCCCGGCACCGCCGCTTTTAGCTCGTCCGTCAGCACCCGCTCTGTCTTTTTCAAATCCATGAATTTATAATAATCGCCATACATCAGCTCGGCATGTTTCTCGCCCGGCTGCTTGCCCAGCTCCGCGATCTTTTCTTTCTGGCCCTCGTTAAAGCCCTCATTCGGGCAATAGGTATGAAACCCCCACGTTTCCCCCGTGGTCGTATTCGTAAGCAGCATCCCCCAGCAACTCACAAATCCCTTGCTGGTAAGCGTGCCCGACTTGGTCATGTTATACGACATCATATGCACAGGTTTCACCCCGGCCTCAGGCGTATCATTGCCCGTCCGCGCCAACCGCAGTTTTTCACGCCAAGTTGCCATGAAAACAGTATAATCGGCTGCGGCCACTAATGAAGTGAACCTTTAATGAAGTTGTATAACCTTATGATTATTTACGCGAAAGCCCCGAAGCCAGCTCAGCGATAAACCGCTTCGCCTCGCCCACCTTGTCGCTTGCCTTGGCCAAAGCCTCCACCAGCGCCGACCCCACAACCACCGCATCCGCAAAAGCTGCCATAGCCTTCACCTGCGCAGCCGTCTTGATGCCAAACCCCACCGCAATGGGCAGGCCCGTATATTCGCGAAGCGCATTCACCTGCTGCGTCAGCACATTCGCATCTGCCGATTTCGCGCCTGTAATACCCAGCACCGAAATATAATAAATAAACCCGCTGGCCGAATCTCCCAGCACCTTCATGCGCGCATCCCCGCTCGTGGGTGCAACCAATCGAATAAGTTTCAAATCCACCGCTTCCATATACGGCGTCATCTCTTTTTCTTCCTCCGGCGGCAAATCCACCAGAATCAACCCGTCTACCCCTGCGGCTGCCGCATCCTTGCAGAAGCGCTCATTCCCGTAGTGATAAATCGGATTAAAATACCCCATGAGGATAATCGGCACATCCGCGTGTTTCCCACGGAATTCGCGCACAATCTCCAAAATCCCCGCAACTTTTGCGCCCGCTGCCAGCGCGCGCAAACCCGCCGCCTGAATCACCGGCCCATCCGCCATCGGGTCCGAAAACGGAATCCCGATTTCAATCAAATCCGCACCCGACATGGCCATCGCATCCAGCACAGCAAGCGTCGTCGCCTTATCCGGGTCATACCCCATGATAAACGGAATCAACGCCGCCCGGTTTTCCCCGCGCGTTTTCGCAAAAGTTTTTTCAATGCGCTGGCTCATAACTTCACGCCCAGCGCAGCCGCCACCGTGAAAATATCCTTATCCCCACGCCCGCACATATTCACCACCAGCAAATGGTCTTTGGGCAGCTTCGGCGCAATTTTCATCACATGCGCTAAGGCATGCGATGGTTCCAGCGCCGGAATAATCCCCTCTAATTTCGACACCCGCTGAAACGCATCCAGCGCCTCATCATCCGTAATCGAAACATACGAAACGCGCCCCGTATCATGCAAATGCGCATGTTCCGGCCCAATCCCCGGATAATCCAAACCAGCAGAGATCGAATGCGCATCCAGAATCTGCCCATCATCATCCTGCAACAAATACGTGCGGCTGCCATGCAAAACACCCGGTTTGCCGCGCGTAATGCTTGCCGCGTGCTGGCCCGAATCCAGCCCATGCCCCGCAGCCTCAACCCCAATCATGGCCACACCCGGCTCACTAATAAACGGATAGAAAAGCCCAATCGCATTCGACCCGCCGCCTCTGGAAGCCACCAGCGTATCCGGCAAACGCCCTTCCGCCTTCATCATCTGCTCGCGCACTTCCGTGCCGATGATGGACTGGAAATCGCGTACCATGGCAGGGTAGGGGTGCGGCCCCGCCGCCGTCCCGATCAGGTAGAACGTATCTTCCACATTCGTCACCCAGTCGCGCAAAGCTTCGTTCATCGCATCTTTCAGCGTCTTCGAGCCAGACTGCACGGGAATCACTTCCGCGCCCAGCAGCTTCATGCGGAACACATTCGGCGCCTGCCGCTCAATATCCTTCGCACCCATATATACAATGCATTGCAAGCCAAACAGCGCACACACCGTCGCAGTTGCCACCCCATGCTGCCCTGCGCCCGTTTCGGCGATGATGCGCTTCTTCCCAAGCCGCTTCGCCAGCAACCCCTGCCCGATGCAGTTATTGATCTTGTGCGCGCCTGTATGGTTCAGCTCGTCGCGCTTGAAATAAATCTTCGCGCCATCACAATACTCAGTCAGGCGCGGCGCAAAATAAAGCGGGGAAGGGCGCCCTACATAATGCGTGAAGTAATAATCAATTTCGCGCTGGAATTCCGGGTCGG
>JAYULW010000118.1:0-21558 GCA_043763155.1 Alphaproteobacteria bacterium
CCTGCACTTTGACTTGTGTGCTATTGCCTCTTGCATTGTTGTCAACTTGCGGGCTAGAAAAAGAGGGCGCAACGGTGGTTGGCGGCACATGCGTTTCATGGGTCCCCGGCAGCGTCGTGTTGACGAGCGGCGGCGGCGTAGTGAAGCTGGTCGTTGCAGTTACAGGCAGCATATAAACGCTAAAGTTAAAGCACCTTGGATAATATTAACGTTTGTACGTATAAAAGTCAATTAAATACAATAACTAAGCGTAATATTGGCCTTTGTGACAGGAAATTAACGGTAGCTTTTCATATATTGTTAACTGTGGCAATGGTTTATTGAACATCTAATAGATTGAATTATGAGAATATTTTTATTTTTATTCGTTGGGGCGCTTTTAGCGATCACCAGTTTGCAGCTTTGGATGACCCAAGACACGAAAACCAGCGAACAGGTGGTTGACCAGACCCTTGGGCAGAGCGAAGTGCAGATTGGCGGGCCGTTTACGCTTACCGACCAGAACGGCGCAACGGTGCAGGAATCCGAGTTTCGCGGACGTTTGATGCTGGTGTTTTTCGGTTTTACGCATTGCCCGGATATTTGCCCCGTGACGGTGGCCACGATTTCAAAAACGATGGCGCTGCTGGGCGATAAGGCCGAGCAGGTGGCGCCGATTTTCATTACGGTGGACCCGAAGCGCGATACGCCGGAGGTGATGAAGGAATATCTGGCCAATTTCGATAAGCGCTTTGTGGGGCTTTCGGGCACGCAGGAGCAAATCACGGCGGTGGAGGCGGCGTATAAAGCCTATGCCGCCAAGGCCGCGCCGCCGGAAGAAGCCGACCACGATCATGATGCGCATGATCACGATGCGCATGGTGACGGGGATGCGGATTACACGATGGACCATTCGGCCTATATTTACCTGATGGACAAGAACGGCACATACAGCAAGATCTTCCCCTATACCACGCCGGAGCAGGACCTTGCCCGCGCCGTGGAACACGCGTTGGAGAAATAAGCATGAGCCTGCAGCGAAATGTTGAACTGAAGCGCCGGGGCCTGATGTTTATCCTGTCGTCGCCATCGGGCGCGGGCAAGACCACGCTGTCGCGGCGCCTGCTGGAGGCGTATAAGGGCGCGGACGCGCATGAGACGATCATGATGTCGGTGTCGGTGACCACCCGGCCCTCACGCGGCGGGGAAGTGCATGGGAAGGATTATTTCTTCCTGTCGGAAACGGAATACCAATCCATGGTGCAGCAGCGCGAGCTTCTGGAATATGCGCGCGTGTTCGACCATCATTACGGGACGCCCGCGCAGTTCGTGAGCGACACGCTGGGGCGCGGCACGGACGTGTTGTTCGATATTGACTGGCAGGGCACGCGGCAACTGGTGGAAAAAAATCCCAATGACGTGGTGAGCATTTTCATTTTGCCGCCTTCGATGGAGGTGCTGGAGCAGCGCTTGCGCGCACGCGCACAGGACGCGGATAATGTGGTGCGGATGCGCATGCTGAAGGCCACGTCGGAAATCAGCCACTGGCAGGAATATGATTATGTGCTGATCAACCAGGACCTGGATGAGACGCTGGCCAAGATTGACAGCATCTTGAAAGCCGAGCGCCTGAAGCGGGTGCGCCAAGAGGGGCTGGACGAGTTCGTGCGCAGCCTTTAGGCGGTGAGTTCTTCGTAGGTTTTTACGAGATTACACAAGGTCTGGATGTTGACCTGTTCTGCGCGGAAGGTGGGGTCTATGCCTGCTTTTTCCAATAGTGTTTCAGGGGGGATGGCGAGGCCTTTTAAGCAGCCGCGCAGCATTTTGCGGCGCTGGCCGAAGGCTTTGGCCATCAGCATTTCGAGGGTTTGCAATTTTACATCCGCCAGCGGTTTTTTGCGCGGGGTGAGGGTGATGACGGCGCTGCTGACTTTGGGTGGCGGCGAGAAGGCTTCGGGCGGGAGTTCCATGTCGTAGCGCACTTCGCAGAGCCACTGGGCCAGCACGGAGAGGCGGCCATAATCTTTGTTGCCGTGGGTTGCGGTGATGCGTTCGGCGACTTCTTTCTGGAACATGAGGGTGAGCGAGGCGTAGGCCCCTGCCCCGTTGTGGTAAATATCTTCCAGCCAGCGGATGAGCATGGGGGTTCCGGCATTGTAGGGCAGGTTTGCCACGATTTTGCGCGGGGCGGGCACTTGTTTTTGCAAATCTACGCGGAGCGCATCGCCTTCAATGATGGTGAGTTTGTCGCCCATGATTTGCTTGATGGGGGCGAGGGCTGCGATGCAGCGGTCGTCCATTTCAATCACGGTAAGCGAGGCGGGGTTGGCGCGGATGAGGGAGCGGGTGAGGCCTGCGGGGCCGGGGCCGATTTCCACCACGTGAAATCCTTTTAAATCACCGGCATAGTGGGCGACTTCGTCGGTGATGGTTTCGTCGAGCAGGAAATGCTGGCCGAGGTTCTTTTTCGCGCTCAGGCCGAAGGCGGCGATGATGGCTTTGAGCGAGGGCAGGCTGGAAATGTTAACGGGAGAATCTGGCATTGCTTAAAACTCTTGTAAAATGGGGTTATACCCCGGATGATGGGACAACTCAAGAGAGCCTTGTTTTATGGATCGTGCCGTACTGGTTCTGAGCGCCTTGCTCATCAATGCCGCATTTGCCGGGCCGAGGGCCTGGTATGCGCCGCTGAAGCTCGACCGGGTGGCGCGTATTCCCGCAAGCCTGATCGGCAAGGCCGAGCGCAAGCTCGACCGCGAACACCGGTCTTTACGCGAGCGCGAGGCGCGGGGCGTGATTTTTGTGGGCGTGGTGTTCCTTGTGTGCGTGGTTGCGGGGCTTTTGCTGCATTGGGTGTTTTCGCATAACCTGCAATTGCTGGAGATGCTGGTGATGGCGGCGCTGCTGCCGGTGCGGCCCAGCTGGGACCGGGCAAAGCAGGTGCATACGCATTTGAAAAAGAATGAGCTGATGGCGGCGCGGCAAGCGCTGGATAATACGCCGTGGCGCCATAGTGCACTGCTGGACCCGTTTGGCATGGCGCGGGCGGGTATTGAGCTGCTGGCGGTGCAGTTTAACGCAAAGATACTGGGCCCGGCCTTGTGGTACTGCGTGTGCGGGCTGCCGGGGTTGTTTTTTGCGCGGGCGCTGTATTTGATGGTGGAGACGCTGAACCGGCCTGACGATGGCCAGCAGGGGTTTGGCAAGCTCGCCCGCCAGATTTATTATGTGATGGATTATGTGCCGTCGCGCTTTAGCGCCATGCTGTGGGTGGGGGCGTCGTATTTTCTTTCTTCGGGCGAGCCGGGGCTGGCGATGCGCAGCATCATGGCGGAAGGAAAATTCACGCCCGACTCGCAATCTTATGTGCTGATGGCGGTGGCGCATGTGCTGAAATTATCGCTCGGCGGGCCGATGTCGGCATATGGCGACAAGCGCTGGTGGGGCAGCGGTTCGGTAAAGGCCATGCCTGCCGATGTTGCCCGTGCGCTTTACTTATTTGCGCTTTTGCACCTGTTTCTTTTTGTCGGGTTTGGCCTGTTTTTCTAGCTGGGCTTTTTTAGCGGGTATTTTGCGCGCGGCTGCCGTGGCCTGTGGGTTTTTCACCTGTTTGGCGGTGGGTAGCGGCTGGCTCATGGGCTTTTGTGGCTGCACGTCTTTTTCGATTTTTTTGATGACGGCTTTTTGCACGGGCTTAGGCACATGCGCTTCGGTCATTTTTTTCTTTGCTTTGGTCAGGCGCTCGGCGAGGTCGCCGTAATATTCCTGCTTGTAGCCGGGGCCGGCGAGGAATTTTTCCTGAATGTCGAGGGTGGATTTTTTGCCCACGCCATCCCAGTTCTGCTTCACGAATTGCTCGGCGTCCTGGCGGCCTATGCCCTTTAAATACTGGAAGAAATCCCAGTCGGCGTTCATTTTGCTGGAGGCATTGAGATTGTGCATTTGCTGGGGGGAATAGATAAGATGCATGCGCATTGCTTTGTATTGCTTGGGGTTCAGTTTGCCCTGCGCGAGCAGTTTGCTCACGAAATCAATGGCGCGCATTTCAGAAATCAGGCTGGAGTTGAAGGTGATTTCGTTCAGGCGGTTGATGATTTCGCTGGCTGTGGTGGGGGCTTCGATATCGGTTACGGGATTGATCTGCACAAGGATCACGTCTTCGGAATCGCAGTGGTAAATGAGCGGCCAGATGGCGGGGTTGCCCATGTAGCCGCCGTCCCAGTATTGTTCGCCGTCTACCACGGTTGCCTGATAAATGAAGGGAAGCGTGGCCGAGGCCATGAGCACGTCGGCGGTGACTTCTTCGCAGGAGAACACACGCGCCTGACCGCTGGCGACGTGGGTTGCGGTGACAAACAGTTTGATTTTGCCATTGGTTTTGATGGATTCCACGTCCAGCATTTCTTCGAGAATTGCGTGGAGGGGATTGATGTTTAGCGGGTTTAATTCATAGGGCGAGAAGGTGCGGCTTAAGAAATCGAGCCAGTGATACATCGGCGAGCTGTCGAGGTTCCAGCCAGCGAGCATGCGCTCGACGCGGGTTTGGTGCAGCGGGCTGAAGGCGGCGGCTTCGCTGATGCGGCGCCAGAATTGCTCCAGGCAGGCCTTTGCCCCTTCCCTTCCGCCTTTGGCATAACCGTTGACCAGCATGGCGGCGTTCATGGCGCCAGCAGATGTGCCGGAGATGCCCTCGATTTCGATATCTTCCATTTCCAGCAGCCGATCAAGCACGCCCCATGTGTAGGCGCCGTGTGCGCCGCCGCCCTGAAGTGCGAGGTTCACACGTTTTTTTACTTTGCTCATGCGCGTTATCCTTTGAGGTAATCGAGTTCCACGGTGCCGTATGGCAGGGTCATGTCGGCGATGAAGTGGCTGCCGCCGATGATGCGGCGAACGGGTAAATCAGCCACGGGGGCGTTTACGTGCGGCACGAGATGCAGGCGGGCGGGACCGGCCCATGCGCCTTTGACCTCAATATCAATCATGCGGTACGACACCAGCTGGCAGATGGCGGGTTTGCCGTCTACGCCGGGGATGAATTTCAGGTTGAATTGTTTTTTGCCCAAGCCTTCCTTCACCTTGTCGGGGTTGCAGTGGTGCAGGAGTTCTTTGTCGTAGAGCAGGTTTTCATGCTTGTAGCCCATGGTGCCCAGCGCCACGCGCTCGCCTGCATATTCCAGCTTGCCGGTGAGGGTGTCGTGCGCCACTTCCAGGGTGGGGTTGCCGTATTTTTTGGGGAAGCCCCAGACTTCGCGGCCTGCGGAAATGGGCGGCTCATCATCTAAATACATTTGCGAAATGAAGCCGACCTTTTCGCCCTTATAGGTGCAGGGGATGGTGACGCCGGATTCGGTGTAGGCGCCGAAGCCGGAGCTGTCGGGCATTTTCATGAATTCGTAGGCGACGAGATTGCCATCGGGTTCCAGCGGTTCGGGCACGGCGGCGCGCACCGCATCGGGGTCGGACTCATAGGTGATGATGAGGTATTCACGGTTGATGAAGCGGTAGGGACCGTGCGGGTAGCTGTGCCCCAATAGCGGCATGGAGGGGATTTTGAGAATGTCTTCCTTTTTCATAGCCCACTCCTTGTTGCTGTTATTGTGCTGTCCAGCCGCCGTCAATGGCGAGCGTGGTACCGGTCATGGTGGCTGCGGCATCACTGCACAGGAAAACGGCGAGGCCGCCGATCTGTTCGGGGCTGGTGAAGCGCGGCATGGCCTGCTTTTCGCTCAGCATTTCCTTGGTGGTGTCTTCGGGCGTCTTGCCTTCGGCTTTGGCGCGGTCTTCGACCTGCTTATCCACCAGCGGCGTATGCACCCAGCCGGGGCAGATGGCGTTGCAGGTGATGTCCGACGCGCCGTTTTCCAGCGCTACTACTTTGGTGAGGCCCACGAGGCCGTGCTTTGCGGCGACGTATGCGCCTTTGTTTTCAGAGCCGACGAGGCCATGCACGGAGGCGATGTTGATGATGCGGCCGTAATTGCGCTTCTTCATGCCGGGCAGTGCGGCGCGGATGGAGTGGAAGGAGGATGAGAGGTTGATGGCGATGATCTGGTCCCATTTATCGAGCGGGTAGCCATCCACGGGGCCGGTGGCCTGAATGCCTGCGTTGTTTACCAGAATGTCGAGCTTGCCGAACTGGCGCTCGGCCATGTCTACCATGTCGGAGATTTCTTTGGGCTTGGTCATGTCGGCGGGGGAGTAATCCACGCGCACGCCGTATTTGTTTTGCAGTTCGCTCACCAGGCTGCTGATCAGGGCTTTGTCGCCGAAGCCGTTGAGCAGCACATTTGCGCCTTCTGCGGCAAGCGAATGGGCGATAGCAAGGCCGATGCCGCTGGTGGAACCGGTGACGATGGCGCTTTTTCCTTTAATCATGGCGAACTCCTGAGGTGGTTTAAGAGGGCAAACGTAGTCCTGTAGGGAATTAATATCAAGTATTTGCAGCCTGCGGGAACGTAAGGATTACGCAAAGACCGGGGTCGTTGTCGCGCAAACTGACGGTTGCGTTGTGGATACGGGCGATGGCGGCAACTAAACTCAGGCCCAGCCCGTTACCCTTAGTATTGCGGCTTTGCTCCAGGCGGAAGAATTTTTCGAACACTTTATCGTGGAATTGCGCAGGGATGCCTGCGCCGTGGTCGGCGATCACGATGCTGGTGGTGTCGCCCCCGGATTCATAGGCTACGGTTACTTCGCCGCCCTTGAGGCTGAATTTCATGGCGTTGTCCAGCAGATTGGCGAAGGCCTGGGTGAGCAGGTTTTTTTCGCCGTAAATAATAAGGGGCTTATAGATGGTGTTTACCAGCCGGATGTCCCTTTCGGCGGCATAAGGCTCATAAAGGTCCACCAGATTATCAATGACGCGCTGGAGGTCGCAGGCCTCAAAAGTGCGGAACTCGGTGTTGGCTTCGAGTTCCGAAATTTTCAGGATGGAGTTGAAGGTGCCGACCAGCTCTTCCATTTCGCGGATGTTTTTTTCGAGCAGTTTGCGCGTGGGGGTTTCATGCTCAAGGTTGCGCATGCCGGCGTCGAGGCGGTTGATGATGCGGTTCAGGGGGGTGCGCAAATCATGGGCGATGTTGTTGGCGAACTGGCTCAGGCTTCCCAGCAGCATTTCGATTTTGTCCAGCATTTCATTGAGGTTCAGGGATAGTTCGTCGAACTCGTCGCCGCCTACGGTGAAGGGAATGCGCGCGGATAAATTGCCGTGCATGATGGTGCCCGCCGAGCGGTTGATGACGTTGATGCGGCGCATAACGCTTCGTGTCATGATCGTTGCACCGAAGAATGCCATGAAGAGGGTTACGAACAAGCTGGCCCAGAAAGTTTTGACGATGGTTTGCTCGATGCGCTCGTTGCTTTGCAAACTTAGACCCACCAGTATGGAACGCCATTTCGATAGCGGCACGGTGATTGCTTTTACCTCGATACCGCTGGGTTGGGTATGGGTGGATTCGATGTGGAAGCGAATCCAGAATCCGTCTTTTTCAAAGCTGCCTTCGCGCGTGGCGTTTGCGGGCCATTCGTTCAGGTTGCCTGCAATTTTTTCAAATTTCTGGTTCACCAGCAAATAGATTTCGTTGCCGTCTGAGTCGTCGGCGATCTGGTCTTTGATGCGCGATTCCACACCGCTGGAACCGGTCTGTTTATACTCGTCCAGCAGGTAGGAATATTTGAGGCGGATGGAGTCGGTGATCTGCGTTTGCAGGTAGTTCATGGCGAAGGTGTAGATGAAGCCGAACAGCAAAATAACCGACAGCGAAAACAAACCCACATAGACTAACCCTAAGCGGAAGGTAAATGTTTTGACGATGCGGTTTAGTTTTGATTCCATCGTAAGTCTTTTAAATTCCAGCACAGTGATTTAAACAGCTGACTTGATTTAAATGGCTGACTTTAAATTAAGGCACTGTGTTTGTTTTAAATTGAGTTGCGCGGCTTTAAACGGTGAGTTTGTAGCCTGCGCCGCGCAGGGTTTGGATCATGGTTTTTTCGAAGCCTTTATCTATCTTCTGGCGAAGCCGGGAGATATGTACGTCAATCACGTTTGTTTGCGGGTCGAAGTTGTAATCCCATACATGTTCGAGCAGCATGGTGCGGGTGACGACGGTGCCGCAATTGCGCATCATGTATTCCAGCAGGGCGAATTCCCGCGCCTGTAATTCTATTTCTTTACCGGAACGAATAACGGTGCGGGTGAGCAGGTCCATCTCCAGCTCGCCGCAGGTGAGTTTGGTGACGGTTTTTTCCACGGCTTTGCGGCGGGTGATGGCTTCCAGGCGTGCGAGTAATTCGGTGAAGGAATACGGTTTTGCGAGGTAATCGTCGGCGCCGGATTTCAGGCCTTTGACGCGCTCTTCCACCTTGTCGAGGGCGGTGAGAATAATCATCGGGGTTTCGTTTCCGGCGGCACGGAGCGTCTGGATGATGGTGATGCCGTCCACTTCGGGCACCATGCGGTCTATGATCATGGCATCGTATTTTTCGGATGCGGCGAGGAACAAGCCGTCTTTGCCATTGTCGCAATGGTCTATGACGTAGCCATGCTCGCGCAGGCCCTTGATCAGGTATTTTGCGGATTCCTTGTCGTCTTCAACGAGCAGTAGTTTCATGGTGTTGGTGCATCCTCGGTAATGATGGTGACCGCTTCTGGTACCACTTCTGGCGCAGGCGGGGTTTTGCGGAATTTCCACGGATCGGCAACCACGATGGTGTCGGCGAGGTAGTCGTGCCAGCCGCGTTTCTTTTTGTTCAAGCCGATCCACAGGAAACCCATGATGAAGCAGCTGGCCGAAATGACATAGCCGCACAGGCGCAGGAAGATTTGCAGCGTGGTCATTCTCTGGTTGGATTTAGTGCCGACGATTTTCATCTGCATCAGTATTTTGCCAGGAGTGGCCGACCAGAAATACCAGCACACGCCGCTGTAAAGCAGAAAGGTTGCGAACTGGAGGAAGAAATTATTCAGCCAGCTGGTGACGAAGGCGTGGTTGTTCAAAAGCTGCATGACGAGGAAGCTGATCGGCGCGGGCTGGCCGCTTTGCATGGTGACCACGCTCAAGCCCTCGCGGTTGATGGGTGCGATCTGGTCGAAGACGGGGGTCATGAACATCAGCACGAAGGAATCAATGGTTGCGGCTACCATGCGGCGGTTGAAGGTCGGGTAGAGGTCCGCGTCTTTGCCGCGGCGTTTCCTGCGCCAGGTGGAGAGCGAGTAAATATCGAAGGGGTTGGTCTTGGTGGTGTCGGTCATGGGTCGCATATCCAGCTTACGGGTGGCCAAGACGTCCATGGAAGCGTTTGGGCGTCCGTGGGGGGGCTTGCGCGCTGTATCTTTACCACAGGGGCGGCCCCGCGCACAAATAGTTCCAGCGTGGCGGCGGTGTCGCGCAAGGGGACGGTGGAATCTTCAGATTCATTCAGCACGATGGCATGGAGCGGGATATTGCGGCTTTGCAGGACAGCGATGGCGGAAAGCGTGTGGCTGAGCGCGCCCAGATACGTGCCTGCAACGAGGATGACGGGCCAGCCGAGGGCTTCCATCCAGTCGGCGGTGGTGTGGCTTGCATCCAGCGGGACCATGACGCCGCCTACGCCTTCGACGAGGGTGGGGCCGGAGGCAAGGTCGGCATGGTCGCGGCAGAAGGTTACGAGCTGGTCGAAGGGGATTTCGCCGCCTTCGGCGAGGGCTGCCATATAAGGGGCCAGCGGCGCGCTATAGCGCCATGGGGAGATGGTGGCCATGGCATCGGGGGTGGGGGTGACGCCGCAGGCCTTCAGGATCAGGGCGGAGTCGCTGGCGGGGTCTTTGGCATCATAGCCGCTGATGACGGGTTTTAGCGCGGTGACGGGTTGGCCCTTGGCGCGCAGTTGGGCGCAAATGGCGGTGGTGAGGGCGGTTTTACCCGTGCCGGTGCCGGTGGCGGTGATGAAGAAGCGGCGGTGCATGGGGATGATCATGCCGCTTTTTCCAGCAGCAGGGTCATGGCGTTCCATGTGGCGGGGATGCCCTTTTTCTTTCCTTTGGCAAAATGCTCGCGGTAGCGCTTTTCCAGCTCTTTGAGGCGTGAGGGGGTCATGAGGCCACGGTTGCGGTTTGCGTGCTTGTTGCCTGCGCCTATGGCCTTGATGCCGCGCATGAGGGAGGCCGCGTCGGTGTAGTGTTCGGTGAAGGTTTCTTCCACGGCGTCGAGCTGGGCGAACCCGGCGTGGACGGCAAAGGCCGAGAGGGTCATGGGTTCGAGGAAGGTATTGATGTGGGGGGCGGTGTCTATGGTTTCAAAGACTTCTTTCAGCTCTTTGAGGGTGCCGTGGGTAAAGCTGGTGACGATGCAGCGGGCGCCGGGCTTCACCACACGGGCCAGCTCACGCAATACTTGCAAGGTATCGTCGGCCCATTGGAGCATGAGGGAGGAAAATGCGCCGTCGAAGCTGTTATCGGCGAAGGGGAGCGCGTCGGCACTTGCGTTGATGACGAGGGGGGAGGTTTTGGAGGCTTGCATGCACATGCCGGGGGCTAAATCGAGGCTGGTGATTTCTAGCTTAAGTCCTTGAAGTTGCGCCTCGCGGGTGAGTGCGCCGGTGCCGCAGCCGAGGTCGAGGATGCGGGCGTTTCCGGGCCAGTTTTGCGCGGCGATTGCCAGCGCGTCGGTGCGGATCAGGGCTTGCAGTTCGGCATGTTCGTCGTAGGTGCGGGCGGCCGCGCCGAAGGCGGCTTTCATGCTTTTGCGGTCAAACATGGGCGTGGGCCGCGATGAGGGTTTTGATGCGGGCGGGGTCGTGCCAGTGGGGGGCGTGGCCTGAGCCTTCGATGGTTTCCAGCCGCGCTTTGGGCAGGATGCCGATCATTTGTTCGGATTGTTCGTGGAAGACGACGAGGTCGCGGTCGCCATGGATGAGTAACGTGGCGGGCATATCGGCGGTTTGGAGGTCTTTACAGGTGTAATTCTCCAAAATTTGCAGCCAGCTACCCCAATTTCGCGCCATGACGGCTTTTTTATCGTTCTTTTTGATGTGTTTTTGGATGTTTTCGGCCTTAGTGTCGTCTTTTGCCATCAGATCCCACGCTTTTTTGAGGGTGTTTTCGGGGTTCTTGGCGTAATTCTCGCTGAATTTGGCGAATAGGTCGGCGGGCATGCCGATGGGCAGCGATGCGCTTTTGACAAACTGGAACGGGGTGGCGATGAGGACCAGCTTGCTGGGTTGGAGCATGCCGCTGGCGATAGCGCGCAGTGCCATCTGGCCCCCAAGCGACCAGCCAACGACTATTTCTGCCCCCCTCGCCTGCTCGGCGATTTTTAAGATGGCGGCGTTCACGCTGTCGTGGCGGGCGAAATCAATATGGGTGGCGACGGCGTTGTCGGGCACGCAGCTTTCGAGCGCGTCGTGGGGTTGTCCCCAGCCACTTAAACAGGCTACGCGCATACCCAGGCCTGCTCTTTGACGATGGTGGCGATTGCCTCGACATCCGCAGTTTCGTGCAGTGAACAGAAGGCGAAGCGCAAGCGCGCGGTGTTCTCCGGCACGGTCGGCGGGCGGATGGCGGCCACGATATAGCCGCGCTCTTCCAGCAGCTGGCTGGCGGCTAGGGTTTTGTCGTTTTCTTCCAGTAATACAGGTACGATAGCCGATGATGCGGGGTCGAGGCCCAGAAGGCTGGTGAAGCGCGTGGCGTTTTGCAGGGGTTTGGCGACGCGTTCAGGCTCGGTGGCGATGATGGTGAGAGCAGCGAGTGATGCGGCGAGGGTTGCAGGCGGCAGGCCAGTGGAAAAAATCAGGCTTCGGGCGCTGGTCTTCAGGTAGTCAATGAGGGTATTTGATCCACAGACATATCCACCGTAGCTTCCACAGGCTTTGGAGAAGGTTCCCATCTGGATATGGGCGGGGGATTTGGCTTGGGGGAGGACGCCCAGACCGTGAGCGTCGTCGGTCATGAGCCAGCTGTCGAATTCGTGGGCGATTCGGCTAAGTGCTTGAATTGGTGCCCGGTCGCCGTCCATGCTGAACACGGTTTCGGTGAGGATGAGGCAGTGGTGATGCTCAAGCCGGTTGGACTCCAGCAGCATGCGGCAATGCTCCAGATTATTGTGGGCGAAGCGCAGGACGGTGGCCCCCGATAGTTTGGCGGCGTCGAGCATGCAGGCGTGGGAGAGCTTGTCGGCGATGATGAGGTCGCCTTTGCCGACAAGGGCGGGGATAGCGCCGAGGTTGGCGAGGTAGCCGCTGCCGAAGACGCATGCCGCTTCGGTGCCTTTGTATTGGGCTAATGCGGATTCCAGTTCGGTGTAAAGCGGGGTGTCGCCAGTCACTAAGCGCGAGGCCCCGGCCCCGGTGCCATAGGTTTCAATGGCTTGGATGGCGGCTTGCTTAACCTTTGGGTGGTGGGAGAGGCCTAAATAATCGTTGCAGCTGAAGGATATGAATTCGCGGCCATCGCGCGTGAGGTGAATACCGTCGGTACGCGCAGTTTCGCGCAGGAAACGGCGGGCGTGGCGGGCTTCGAGCAGCAATAATTTTTGCTGTAAAGTTTCGTCTAATGCTGGCATTTTCAGGTCTGTTGCTTTATGAACAATGCTTCCACGTTAACCAATCAGGGGCTACCCCATGCAGACACCGCCATCTTCTGACATTCGCCATGACTGGAGTAAAGAAGAAGTTTTACGCCTGTTCGCGCTGCCGTTCAACGATTTGCTGTTTGAAGCGCAAACCGCGCACCGCAAGCATTTCAACGCCAACGAGGTGCAGATCAGCACGCTTTTGTCTATTAAAACAGGTGGTTGTGCGGAAGATTGCAGCTATTGCCCGCAGGCCGCGCAGTATGACACGGGCGTGAAGGCACAGAAGCTGATGTGCAAAGACGATGTGATGGAAGAAGCGATGAAGGCCAAAGCCGCTGGCGCCTCGCGCTTTTGCATGGGTGCGGCGTGGCGCTCGCCTAAGGACCGCGACATGGATGCGGTGGCCGATATTATCGAGGGTGTGAAGAGCCTTGGCATGGAGACGTGCGCGACGCTTGGGATGCTGACGCCCGCGCAGGCGCTGCGCCTGAAAGAGGCGGGGCTGGATTATTATAACCATAACCTCGATACGTCGGAAGAGTTTTACCCGAATGTGATTACCACGCGCACCTATCAGGACCGTCTGGACACGCTGTCGCATGTGCGCGACGCTGGCCTCAACGTCTGCTGTGGCGGCATTGTGGGCATGGGTGAAGGGCAGACGGACCGGGCGGAGCTTTTGCGCACGCTTGCGAACCTGCCGGAGCATCCGCAGAGTGTTCCCGTCAACCTGCTGGTGCAGGTGGAAGGCACGCCGCTGCATGGGCATGAAGAGCTGGATTTGTTTGAGTTTGTACGGGCGATTGCGGTTGCGCGCATTATGATGCCGAAATCGTTTGTGCGCTTGTCTGCCGGGCGCGAGGCGATGAATGAGCAGATGCAGGCGCTGTGTTTCCTTGCGGGCGCGAATTCGATTTTTTATGGCGAGAAACTGCTGACCACGCCGAACCCTAGCGCGAATGAAGATATGGCGCTGTTTGGCAAGCTGGGCATTCGCCCGTTGCAGCTTACCGAGGTGCAGGAGCATAAGCCTGCCCAAGAGGCTGTTGCGGCCTAATCATGGCAAGCAATCCTGCATGGTATGATGAGGGTATGCCGCATATCTGGCTGCCCTATAGCCAGATGCAGACGGCGGCCGCTTCCCTGCCTGTGGTTGCCACGAAAGGCAGCATTATTACACTTGAAGGCGGGCGCACGCTGGTGGACGGGTTGGCCTCGTGGTGGACGGCGGCGCATGGGTATAACCACCCGCATATCCGCGAGGCGGTTTCTAAGCAGCTGGAGCAGATGCCGCATGTGATGTTTGGCGGGCTGGTGCATGAGCCAGCGCTCAGGCTGGCTACGCGCTTAAGCGCAATGGCCCCTGCGGGCCTGAGCAGGGTGTTTTTTAGCGATTCGGGGTCGGTGGCGGTTGAGGTGGCGCTGAAGATGGCGCTGCAATACTGGCGCAACAAAGGCAAGCCCGCGAAGGACCGGTTCCTGTGTTTCCATGACGGCTATCACGGCGATACGCTTGGGGCGATGGGGGTGTCGGACCCTGAAAAATCCATGCATAAGGCGTTTAAGAACGCGGTTATCAAGCAGTTTGTGGTGGATGTGCCGGGGGATGAATATGGGTTTCAGGAGCTGGACGGTTTGCTTTCAGAATTCCACGGGCAGCTGGCGGGGGTAATCATTGAGCCGCTGGTGCAGGGTGCGGGCGGGATGCGCTTTCATAGCGCCGACGTGCTGGCCGAAATTTACCGCATATGCAAAAAGCATAATTTGTTGTTCATCGCCGATGAGATTGCGACGGGGTTTGGGCGCACGGGAGGCATGTTTGCGTGTAATGAAGCGGGCATTGCGCCGGATATTTTCTGCCTGGGCAAGGCGCTTACGGGCGGCACCATGACCATGGGCGCGACGCTGGTGCAGGAAGACATTTTTGCGGCGTTTTTAGGCGATGACCTTGAGCAGGCGTTTATGCATGGGCCGACATTTATGGCAAACCCGCTGGCGTGCGCGGCGGCGAATGCGTCGCTGGATTTGTTTGAGCGGGAGCCGCGGTTGGCGCAGGTGGAAGCCATTGAGGCGCAGATGCGCGCGGAGCTGGAGCCGTGCCGCGGTTTGCCCAAGGTGGTGGATGTGCGCATTAAAGGCGCCATTGGCGTGGTGCAGCTTAGCCCGGAGGTGGATGTACAGGCGCTCCGGCCGAAGCTTAGCGAGCTGGGCGTGTGGATTCGCCCGTTTAAGGATATTGTGTATATCACGCCTGCGTTTACCATCAGTGCGAGTGAGCTTTCGGTGCTTACGGGCGCTATGGTGAAGGTAGTATCAGCCCTTTAGTGGGCGCTTGATCGCGTAGAGGTGGCATGCTTCCTCGCGCCCACGGGAGGGGGCGAAGACCATTTCCTCGCGGATGAACTGCATGCCGCAGGCGCGCATGACAGCAAATGAGGCCGCGTTTTCAGTTTGGGCGGCGGCTTCGACTTCATTGACCTGAAGGATTTCGAAGGCAGCATTTACCGCAGCTGGAGCGGCTTCGCGCATGTAGCCCTTGCCGTGGAAGGCTTCGCCCAGCCAGTAGCCGAAGGAGGCTTTTTGGGGGGTGTCGGCGTGGCGGTGGAACATGATCCAGCCCATGAGTTCTGCGCTGGCTTTTTCCACCACGGCAATCGGCAGGGCGTCGCCCGCTTCCAGTTTTTCCAGCGTGATTTCGATACGGGACTGGGCCATGGCTTCGGTGAAGGGGTACTGCCATGAGGCCACCCAGCGGCTTACCATGGGGCTGATGAGGCGGGCGGTGGGGGCAGCATCATCGGCACGGATGGGGCGCAGGATGCAGCGGGGTGTTTCGATGGGTGGGAACATTTTTCTGCACTCAGGTTGATGCATATAAAAACCCCCTGCCAGCGGGGCTGGCAAGGGGTTTTTGCAAACGTGTATCCGGGAAGGGTTATTTCTTGCCGGAGAAGTCGTTCAGGTCTTCGATGATGCGGCGCTTGATGGCGTTGCGGTCGGAGGCCGAGATGCCGTAACGGATGGCGAGCAGCGAGTAGTCGCTGTCGGTCAGCGTCATGGGGATCTGTACGGATTCAGGGTAGGCCACCGGCAGTTCGATGATGCGGCGCACGATGTCGGTCAGGCGCATTTCGTTGCGGATGGCTTCGTCTATGATCTTGTTGGCTACGCGCAGGTCGCACTCAATGTTGTCGCCTTCGCTCATCTTTTTGATGTCGCCAGCGCCTTCGGGGCCGGTCTGGTTTACGTAGAGTTTGGGTTTCAGGGCTTCTGCAGTGCTCATTTCAGTCCTCGTTTCATTGATGATTGGTTGGGCAGTGTCGGTAACTGGTGTGCTTACCGTGAAAACACCGGGGTTGATCTGCTCTGCCTGAGCGGATGTTGCGGGGATTACCGGCAGGGGCGACGAAAGCTCCTGCAAGGTAAGGGGTTCGGATTTTACGTCTTCGGCGATTGCGGGCGTTTTTGGCGCTTCGACCGTTTCAGCGATGGGGGCGGGAGCTTCTACCGGCGCTGCAACTTCAACGGGGGCTTCGGCGGGGGCTTCGGCGAGTTTGGGCATGGGGTTCAGCGCGCCGTTCATGCCGTTGCTCATGACCGGGGCGGCAGGCGCTGGAGCCACGTCGGTGTTGCTTGCGAGCTTTACGTCGGGGCGGGTGGTTTCGGGCGGCAGGGGGTGCGCGATTTCGCCGATATCGTTCATGCGGCGGTATACGGTTGCGTATACTTCCACGCGGCCATCGGTGTATTTTTCGATTTCGATGGCGTGTTCGTTGCTGTCGCTGACCAAGAGGGTGTATTCAAATTCGTGGCCTTCTTTGGCGGCAGGCAGGCTCGATTTGCGGAAGTCGCCTTTGAAGATGACGCCTTTGAGGCCCTGGATTTCGCGTTTGTAGGAGGGCACGACCCAGCCTTTATAGTCCACGATGTTGTCCCTAGCCGTGAGGCGGGTGGTTTCTTGCTTGCCCATGACGTTTTCCAGTTCCTGTTCGTCGAACAGCTTGGTGCGGTCGTTGAGCGAAATGCGGCGGGAAATGGCGAGGTAGTATTCGCCTTCGGATTCGGCCACGATCATGCTGACGCTGGGGTCTTTGTCCTGCGAGAGTACGAAGGAGGTGAGGGATTCTTCGCCGAACAAATAGGTGTTGATGGCGGTAATGTGCAGGCGGCGGCCCGAAAGCATGGCTTGCGGCACGAAACCGAAGCCCATGGAGCTGCCCACTTGCAGCTGGTCGGGTTTGAGCGCTTCAGCCTGCGGGGCTTTTTTTACGGGTTTCCAGAAATCGGCAATAACGTCTAACATTCTACTCTCCTAAAGCTTACCCGTTCTTTTCCCGCATGATGCGCGCTTTGTCGCGTTGCCAGTCGCGCTGCTTGATCGCATCTCTTTTTTCATACAGTTTCTTGCCTGTTGCCAGGCCCACTTTCATCTTCGCAAGCCCGCGGCTGTTGAAGTAGAGAGACAGCGGTATGAGTGTCATCCCTTTAACTTTTAGCCGTCCGATGAGCTTGCTGATCTGCTTTTTGTGCAGCAGCAGTTTCCTTGGGCGGCGTTCTTCATGGTTGAAGCGGTTTGCGTGGCCGTATGCGGCGATGTAGAGGTTCCAGACCACTATCTCGCCATCCTTGGTCGGGGCTGCGTGGGCGTCGGCGATATTGCTTTTGCCGCTGCGCAGGGACTTGACTTCGGAGCCTGTTAAGACCAGGCCGGCTTCAAACTCTTCTTCAATCGTGTATTCAAACCGCGCCTTGCGGTTGAGCGACACAGGACCAGAAGACGTTGGTGGTTTTTTTGTCGTCTTCGGGGCCATAAATTGTAATAAAGATGAAAAAAGATTTTAGAGCAAGTGTAATTTTTTTAACACTTGGGTGATGTGGTTTTTACTGTCTTCGCTAGGCTGTACCAGCGGCAAGCGCAACTCATTACCACATTTGTTCATGAGTGATGCTGCAAATTTAACCGGAATTGGACTTGTTTCGCAGAAGAGTACTTGATTAAGTTCAGTTAAAGTATCCTGCAGCTCGATGGCGGTCTTGTAATCGCCGATCATGCAGGCTTCCTGCACGGCTGCGCAGGTTTTGGGCATGATGTTGGACGCCACCGAAATACAGCCCTGCCCGCCCGACACGTTGAAGGCTACCGCCGTCATGTCTTCGCCGGAGAGGAGCTGCAGGGGCTTTTTCATTTTTGAGCGCAAAATATATGGGCGGGCGAGGTCGCCGGTGGCGTCTTTGACGCCTGCGATGTTGGGGAGTTCGGACAGGCGGGCCAGCGTGTCGTCGGTGATGTTGATCACGCTGCGGCCGGGGATGTTGTAAATGAAGATCGGCAGGTCGCAGGCGTCGTTTAAGGCCTTGTAATGCTGGTAGATACCCTCTTGGGAAGGTTTGTTGTAATAGGGGGCGACAACGAGCGCGCCTGCGGCCCCGGCTTTTTTGGCGTGGCGTGTGAGTTCGATGGCTTCATCGGTGGCATTGGAGCCGGTTCCGGCCATGACGGGGACGCGGCCCGCGGCGGCTTCGATGCAAAGCTCGACCACGCGCTTGTGTTCTTCATGGTTAAGCGTGGGGGATTCGCCCGTGGTGCCGCAGGGAACCAGGCCATGCACGCCTTCTGACACCTGCCACTCGACAAATGCCTGAAACGCCTTCTCGTCCACCTTGCCGCCTTTGAACGGGGTGATGAGTGCGGTGTAGATGCCTTTGAAGGTTGCGGCGGACAAGAGGGAAGCTCCTTGTTATATGAAATGATTAAAAAACATACGCCCGGTTTGGGGGGAGTCAATAGGTTTTCATGCGCGGGGCCTGCCTTGGGGCTTGCGTTAGGCCGATGTTGTGTTAAGTCTTGCCGCGAAGGCCGCCTTGGTTGGTTTTAACCATAAGGTCTGTCGGGGAGTAGCGCAGTCTGGTAGCGCATCTGGTTTGGGACCAGAGGGTCGTAGGTTCGAATCCTATCTCCCCGACCATTTTCCTTCGCTAATCGGTGTGCCCGCTTAGCCTATTTTCATTTTCTTTGCGGGTTTATCAAGGGCTTGTGCTTCGAGGAAGCTCAGCAGTGCTTCATTGAACTCGTCGGCATGGCTTACATTGATGCCGTGGGGGCCGCCGGCCACTACGTGCAATTTGCTGTGGGTAATGGCCGCATGCGTGCGGGCAGCAGAGCCTGCGAAGGGCACGATGCCGTCGGCGTCGCCGTGGATCACGAGGGTGGGAACGGTGACTTTGGCAAGGTCATCGCGGAAATCGCTGATGCCGAAGGACTGCATGGCTTCAAGGGCCGCAATTTTGCTGGATTGTTTGCACAGGGCAATGGCTTCCTGGCGCTCGGCTTCGGTTATCAGGATTGCGCCGTTGGCATTGGGGGAAAAGAACTTCTTAGTGAAGTCATCGTAAAACGCATCGGAATCCTTGGTGAGGTCCAGGGTCATTTTAGCGGCTTTCATTTTTTCCAGCGGGCCTTCGGGATTGCCCGGCAGGTTCATCATCATGGGGGTGACGGAGGAGGCGAATACCACGCTGTTCAGGCGCTCTTCGCCGTACTGGCCAATATAGCGGGCCACTTCGCCGCCGCCCATGGAAAAGCCCACGAGGGTTACATCGCGCAAGCCCAGCGCATCCATAAGGCCAGAAAGGTCTTCGGAAAGCGTGTCATAGCCGTAGCCGGTGAGCGGCTTGTCGCTCTGGCCGAAGCCGCGGCGGTCATAGGCGATGACGCGGTAGCCGGCTTTTTGCAGCGCAGGGACCTGCTTTTTCCATGATGCGCTTGAAAGGGGCCAGCCATGGATAAGCACTACGGGCCTGCCGGTGCCGCCGGTGTCGAGGGTGTGCAGTTTTACGTCTTTCAGGCCCAGCAAGCTGGCGTTTACTTTAATGTCGGACATGTGCTTCTCCTGTTATTTTGTTGGTGATCAGGATGGTGCTGGCGGGATAAAAGCACAATGCTGGATGCGGCCCAGATTATAAAAGACGTGTAGCCGGAGCGCGAAATTCTTGGTATCGGTTGCTAAACCTTTGCCGGAGTCATTTATGAAAATCATCAGCATTGCCCTTTTGAGCCTTTTGATCGCCACGCCCGCATTTGCCGCCGATAGCGACAGTGCAACGGCGAAGGCGCTTGCAGATGCGCGCATCAAGAAGCTGGATACCAATAAAGACGGCAAGCTCAGCAAGGCAGAATACCTCGCCGGGTCCGAGAAGAAATTCAGCGATTACGACGTGAACAAGGACGGGTTTTTGTCTGCCGACGAGATGCTGGCGATCAAGACCCATGAAATGCAGGAATACAAGGGTACACCCGCTAAATAGCGGAATAAGCGGGCAATTCGCGCTTTTCCAAGTATTTGTTGCGAAGCGGGCCTGTCTGGCTTAATTTCGGCATCCCAGAAATTGAATATTTCTCGCCCAGTCGGGGCGTAGCGCAGCCTGGTAGCGCGCCTGCTTCGGGAGCAGGAGGCCGGAGGTTCGAATCCTCTCGCCCCGACCATTTCTCCATCATTTTTATTACTTATAATCAGCGTCCCCTTGCGCCTGCGTCGCTTGTGCCGGCCATGCGGTTCCAGCGGTCTTTGGCGTCGCGTTTTTTGCCGGTCAGGCGGTTTCGGACTTTGCTTACTTTGTCGGTCCATTCGGGCTTTTTGGCTTCGCCTTTGCCGGGGGCCATGCGCTTGGCGTTTTCGCGGATGCGGGCGGCGTCGGCGCGGCGCATGCGCATCACGTCGAACATCAGCTGGTGCTGGCGGTTCTTTTTCTGCTGTTCGCGCTTTTTGAGGGTGCGGGCGAGCGTGTAAAGGTTGAAGTAAATGGCCATTGCGCGGGCTACTCAGGCTTTTCTTGAGGGCTTTTGGGCGGGCTTGCGGCTTTCCTGCGCAGCAGGTTCTGGCGCAGGGCTTCGGCCAGGCGCTTGTCCTTGGACGCGTCGGCGGGAGGCTTCTTTTGCGGCTTGGGCTGGGCGGGTGTGTGGGTCATCGCACTTTGTGGGGGGTGGAGAGCCATCATAAGGGATGCGGCCGCATGAGGCAAATAAATAGGTGGTGAGGTTTGGGTGTTTTTTTGGGAAAACCCATGCGGTGCAGTGGTTTAGGGCGTGGGGTGGCGATTTTGCTATTCTACGCTTGCCAAGGGGGGCTTCCTGTGGCATTTTCCGCCGTCTAATCGCTCCTTTTCGGAGCTTTTTGCTGCTGTAGCTCAGTGGTAGAGCACGTCATTGGTAATGACGGGGTCGGGTGTTCGATTCACCTCAGCAGCACCATTTCCTCTTGAATTTATGCCGGGTTATAACTGTGGCTTTTTAGGGCGCTGGCTTTGTTTTCCTAAAAAGTACGGTATAGGCACGCAATTGCCTTTTTGAAGGCATGAGTGATTATTTTGCTGGCGCGGCCAGCGCATGCCAGTTTCTTTAATATTGCGTGAGCTTGCCTCCCACCCTACATAAAGACACAATAATTTTTGTGGAGCATTTCATGTCATTAAAGACCCTTATTTCTACTGTTGCTATTTTATCCCTAACCGCTTGTGGCGGCCCATCGGCTTCCCAATCCGTTGCTAAGGCAGGCGAGCGCAGCTCAGGCCCCTTTGGCATGATGAAAACCGATGACGTAAAGGTGGATTCAGGCTCCGCATTTAAAAGCCTCGATAAAGTTGCTATCGGCAGCTTTACTGTAGGTTTTGCAACCTATAAAACTGCATCTTCTAAAGGTATCAAGGGCGGTGGCACGGCTGCGCGTAATACGCTTACTGGTGTTGATGATGCCACCATGCAAAAGATCACCGATGAGGCTTACAAGAATTTTGTGTCTGATCTGAAATCCAAAGGCTACAGCGTTGCGGACCGCAGCGAGCTGATGGCGAATGCAGATTTTTCAGGTACCAAGTCTTACCCAAGCCCCTATGAAGATTCCTCAGGCGGTTTGTTTGGTCCTAAAAGCGTAACCAAGTATTTTGCGCCTACCAGCTTTGGCGGTATCAAAATGTTTCAGGGCGACATACCGGGCGTCGTAGGCGGTTTTGCAACGGATAACCC
>JAYULW010000119.1:0-21935 GCA_043763155.1 Alphaproteobacteria bacterium
TAGGTTTTTCATTTTGGCACGGTTCTTGATATATTCTTTTATGTTTCGGCGTAATAAGTCATTACGTCATTGTAAACGTCCTGCGACTTCTTGGGCCGGTAGCTTAGTTCTACTGGCCCTTTTTTTATCTGGATTTTTGTTCATCGCGCATCAATGCCCGCTCCGCTTTCAGCACTTCGCTGAAGTTCGGCCCGCCGATGCTGTCTTCAAACTTCGCCGCCGCCCGCTCATACAGCTGCGCCAATTGCTCCGGGTACATGCCGTCTTCACGGATGGCCGCCACCGTCTGGCTTTGCCTGCGGGTATCCACATCCTTCCACTGCCTGAGCGACGCCACATGGTCGCCCATTGATTTCTTCCCGCGCAACGCCCGCTCCACATGGTTCAATCCCGCCCTATCCACCACGCCGCTCACCGCAGTGCGCGGATCAAATGCCTTCTGCAACCACTGCCCCTTATCATCCAGCCACGGCTTCAGATGCTCATCATTATCCACCTTCTTGTCGAGAAACACCTCCACCCGCCCTGCATCCACCAGCACCGGCACTTCCCTGCCGCCCAGCTCCATAATTCCCACATTACCCTTTTTTTCAACATCCCCCACATGCCAGCCCGACTTTTGCAGCGCCTTATACACCATCTGCTGCTGTGCATCCGTCACCCCTTCAGTGCGCACCCTTGGCAGCACCTCCAGCAAAACGCTCTCGCCGCCCGCCTTAATCCGCCGCGTCATAATCGGCTGCAAAATCGCCGGGTGCAAAGGCCGCTCTGATACATCCATCATCTCCCGCGAAAGCCGCACCACCTGCCCCTCCGTCGTGTGCAGCCCCACCGCGTGAATCCCCGCGCCCAGATATTCAAACTGCCGAAACCCCATATCGCCAAGGGACTTTTGCAAATCCACCAGCATCTTCGGGTTCTGCTCCATGCACCACAGGATATCGGCCACCGCCCCGCGCTTACGCGTATGGCACTGCTCCACAATATGCCGTAAATCCCCCACCAGCGGTTCCATCAGCGTTTCAGCTCCTCGCTCATCAAAGCGCGCTCAGACTTCAGCACATCGCAAAAATTCTCTGCATTGTCCGTCTTCGCCGCCGCCCGCGAATACAGCTCCGCCAGTTGCTCCGGGTAAAATCCGTCTTCGGTAATGGCGAGCATCGTCTGGCTGCTGCGGCGCGAATCAACAGGTTTTTGCCGCATCATGCTCGCCAGGCTGTCGCGTATGGGCCTCCGCCCGCGCAATCCCCTTTCCGCTTTTTCCAGCGACGCGCTAACAATCAGCCCGCTGGCTTCGGTGCGTTTTTCAAATGCCTTCTGCAACCATTCCCCATTTTCATCTTTCCATGGGTTCAGGTGTTCGTCCGTCTCCTGCCGTTTTCGCTTCATCGGCGTCAACCGCCCCACATCAATCAGCACCGGCACGCGCTTGCCGCCCACCTCAATAATCCCCACATTGCCTTCCTTGCTCACATCCCCCACAAACCAGCCTGAATCCGTCATCGCGTGATACACCATGCTGATATCCGCATCCGTCACAATATCGGTGCGCACCTTCGGCAAAATCTCCACCCGCACGCTCACCCCGCAGGTCTTGATGTGACGTGTCTCGATCGGCTGCAATATCACCGGATGAAACGGCCGCTCCATCGTCACATCATCCATCTCGCGGCATAGCCGCACCACTTGCCCTTCCGTGGCATGCAGCCCCACCGCATGCGCCCCGCTGCCCAGATATTCAAACCGCCGGAACCCCATGCCTGAAAGCGAATCCTGCACATCCTTCAGCATCTTTGGATGCTCCACCATGCATTGCAGCACATCCGTGCGCCACGCCAGCCCAAGCTTGTCCATTTCCGTCACGATGTCTTTCAGGCTGCCGGTAAATTCCCACATCAGCGTTTCAACTCCGCCTGCATCAGCGCGCGCTCTGCTTTCAGCGCATCACTAAAGTTTGAAGTGTCATCCGTCTTCGCTGCCGCCCGCGAATACAGCTCCGCCAGCTGCTTGCCGTAAAGCCCGTCTTCGGTAATCGCGAGCCGCGTCTGGCTTTCCCTGCGCGAATCCTGCGTAACCCCAACCCAGCCCAGCGCCCGGTCCTTAAACGACTTCGGCCCCCGCATCACCTTCTCCACAATGCGTGCCTGCGCCCCATCAATCACATCGCTGGGTGTCTCACGCGCCTCAAACTTTGCCTGCACCCCCGCCCATGGCGCCAGATGCGCATCTCCCTCAGCTTTTCGCGCGCCTTCGCGTGCCGCGCCTGCGTCCAGCAGCACCGGAACCTCTTTGCCGTCAACCTCCAGCAGCGCCACATTGCCCTTTTTGCGAATATCCTGCACATACAGCCCCGAATTCTCCAGCGCGTCCTCCAGCATCTTGATGTGCGCTTCCGTCACACCCTCTGTGCGCACCTTCGGCATCACCTCGATAATCATGGTATAGGTGTTGAGCTTCTTACCGCGCTTGTGCCCCTTAACATGCACTTCGCTCTCAAACACCTGCCGCGCAATGGGCTTCAAAATCGCCGGATGCTCCACCCGGTCGGTGCGCTCGCTATACCCTTCTTGTGAAATCCGCACGACCTGGTTCTCAGTCGTCTCCAGCGCCACCGCGCCACCGCCGCCCGCAAGCCAGCCAAAGCGCCTAAACCCCATTTCCGCCAGCCGCGCCTCCACATCGTGCAGCACTTCAGGAACCCCCTGCATCAGGCGCAGCGTCATAGGTTGCGGAAACGCCTCCCGCTCCCGGACAATCTCAGACAGTGTTTGCAGCTTCCCCATGCGCTAATCTCTGGCAAAATTGGCACTTTGCGCTATTCTACCAAAAAACTATTACACCTTGATGAACCCCATCTAATTTTAGTTAACCTTCGGAATTATGTCGGAAAAAGACCTAGAAGAAAAAATCAAAATCTACAATTTCGAGGCCCTGAAGGGCAGTATTGACACTCATCCGGTCTTTCGCGGGGCCGTCAAAACCTTCAAAAAACTGGCCAGTTCCGCCCCCAAAACCTTCAACGCCCTGAACGAAACCTATCAGGAACAAGAAGGCGATAAGCGCGAAGATCTGGGCATCCTGAGCATGACCCCCGAACAGCTTCTGGACAGTATTATACAAGACATCAACAAACTCCCCCGCGAGAAACGAAAAAAATACCTCGACGACCTCGCAAGCATCAAAGAGCGCAAACGCGCCATCGAAGAAGCCCTCCTCGCCATGGTCCAGATGCGCGTCACCACCACGTTGGCCCCGCCCGGCGAAGCGAAAGCCCTAGTGCAATCCGGCCAGATATCGGCTAAAGATGTATATGACGCCACCGCCGAGGTAAAAGCCTCGCAGAAAACCGTCGCCGACCGCCTGTCCACGGGCTGGGAAGCGCTGGCCAAAGGCATGCAAAACCTCGAACCGAAACGAACACTGCAATGAGTAATTTCATCCAGAAAATAATGGACCAGCACGACGTGGTCATCCACTTCGTCTCCGCCACCAACACCGACAACCAGCCGTTTTATGTGTATGTCATGATGCGCGCCGACAAATGGCGCGATATCGAAAAAAACTTCGACAACATGAACGTTGATTTCGCCAAGGAAGGTACCATCCTCGCCTCCGGCCCCGGCCACGAGCCCGACGCCGCAACCAAAGCCAGCATCGAACTCATCATCCAGCAACTTGAAGCCGAAAGTGAAGCCAGCTAATGCGCATCGCCTCATGGAACATCAACTCCGTTCGCATCCGTATTCCCATGCTTAAAAAGCTGGTGGCCGAGCAAAACCCCGACATCATCTGCCTGCAGGAAACCAAGGTCGAAGACGGTTCTTTCCCTTATGAGGATTTGAAAGCCCTCGGCTTCCCCCACGTCTATTTTTCCGGCCAGAAATCTTATAACGGCATGGCCATCCTGTCCAAAATCCCGCTGGAAAAACCCGCCTCCATGGGCATGGCAAAATCCGAAGACAAGCGCCATTTAGGCGTCCTACTTCCTGGCGGCGTGGCGCTGCATAATTTCTACGTCCCCGCAGGCGGCGACATCCCCGACCCCGTGGCAAACCCCGCCTATGATTTCAAGCTCCGCTTCGTCGAACACATGACCCAGTGGGCAAGCGCCCCCGAACAAAAGGGCGGAAAACTCATCATCGTCGGCGACTTCAACATCGCCCCCGGCGAACACGATGTCTGGTCCCACAAACAACTGCTGAAAGTCGTAAGCCACACGCCCCCAGAGCTGGAACGCATGGCCGCCCTGCAGGCCAGCCAGAACTGGACCGATGTCGCGCGCAAATTCGTCCCCGCCGCCGAGAAATCCTACAGCTGGTGGAGCTACCGCAACAAAGACTGGAAAACCTCCAATCGTGGCCGCCGCCTCGATCATATCTGGGTCACCCCGCCTCTGGCCTCTGCGGTAAGCCATTACCACGCCATGGCCCCCGCCCGCGACTGGGAATCCCCTTCCGACCACGTCCCCATCCTCATGGACATTTCACTCTAGGAATCACGTATGGAAACCTCCGAACTCCTCTCCAAAATCGCCTTCAACGCCGACGGCCTCGTCCCCGTCATTACCCAGGAAATTGAAACCGGCGAAGTCCTGATGATGGCATGGATGAACGCCGACGCCGTCACCGAAACCCTCGCCACAAACCGGGTCTGCTACTGGTCCCGCTCCCGTTCCGCCCTCTGGCGCAAGGGCGAAACTTCCGGTAATTTCCAATACCTTAAAGAATTCTACGTAGATTGCGATGGCGACACGCTTTTGATCATCGTCGAGCAGGTTGGCCCCGCCTGCCACACGGGCGAAAAAACCTGCTTTTTCAGCCGCGTGCGCTAAGTTTTCAGCCTGTCATTAAACATTCACACACAATAAAGGACCCTAATGCTATAGTGGCAGTGTGAAATAACGTTTAGTGAGAACCATGGCCGAACCGCTCAACAGCACTGAAGTCACCGAAACCACCAAGCCCGTAACACCTACCGGCTCCAATGGCGGTTCTGATAATGGCGAGCAGGACAGCAAACTGCAAATCGCAAGCCAACTCAAAGCCCGTGTCGAAGCCCTCATCGCCGCTGGCGACTTTGGCGCCGCCGCTGCACTCGCAGCCTCTCCCGGTGCCACGCCTGACCTTGCTATGATCGTAGAAACCGAAAAATCAAAAGCCCCCGAAGCCGCCGCAGCGCCGACACAAGCCGCAGGCACTTCCGCCGCCCCCACAACCAAGGTAGCTGAAAACGAGCCGGAAAAAGCTCCCGCTCAGGTCGTCGAAGCTGCCCCCAGCCCCGACCAGAACAAACCCAGCGCCACCACCCTTATCAACAAGGCCGCCGACTCTATGGAAGCCTTCAAAGTGGCCCTGCAAAACGGTGCTGCCTATGGCCTCGAAATGGTCGCCGCCACCAAAGATGCAATTAAGCTGGAAGTCATTCCTTCCGGCGGCAAAAAAGGCGCCGAGCCAGACAGCCCGCAGGAAACTAAAATGGCGCAATCCGCCGACACCGCCCTCACCAGCCTGAAGGCCGATGCCTTAAGCGCCATCAAAGACCTCATCAAAGCCGGAAGCTTTAACGTGCTTTCCGAGGGCAGCAAGCCTTTGGACCTCGGCGGCACCGGCAATTTCGCAAGCCTTGGCGACCGCGCCGCCACCAGCCTTGCCGATACAGCCGTCACCAACGCCAAAGGCGCCGACGCTCCTCCGCGCTAATTTTTCTGCTTTTTGAATCCGCCGAACACATCCTTCAAACCCTTGATGGCATCTTTCGGTTGCTTGATCAGGTCCTGCTTCGAGTTCTTCAATTGCTCACGCAGCTTCTTCGGATCATTGATCGCATCTTTAATCACCGAACCAACATCCGGCGCAAAGCTGGGGCCGTCAAGGCTACCCGTAATCAAAACCGGAACCTGAATCCCTGCGCGCTCAACCGTCTTCCCGTCGGCCCCTTGCGCAGTGCTATAGGTCTGCGGCGTCAGGCGGTAATTGATCGTATAATCCGGCAGGTTCACATTCCCCGCACCCGCAACCCGCGCACCATTCATGGCAATCATCAAATCGTTATTGGTAAGCACGCCTTGCGAAATCACAAATGTGCCGTCCATCTGCGTAAATTTTGTTGTTCCGCTGCCAGCGCCCGCCGCACCGCTTACATTGCTCAGCATCTGCACTAAATTCACGCGCTCGATCTGCCCATCGGTTATCGAGAACTTTCCGTTCCCCGCAAGCGAAGCCACAATCTGCGCCTGGCTTTTGCCCGCGGCAGTAGTGGTAAACGCAATATTCGCTTTCCCGCTCAGGCGGTCCATGTCCGCTGCATCTTTCAAAAGCGGCGCCAGCGCAATCCCGCGCATATCCGCGTTAAGCCCATAGGTCCCCGCAGCATCGGCCACCAGCTTAAGGCTGCCCTTGCCCTCATACAGCGCCGCGTCGTCAACCTGCGCCGTAAGCTTGCCGCCATTCAGCGTCGCCTTCAGTGTCGTAGCCCCAATCTTGAACTGGCGGAACAAAATCCCCGTCGTCTCAATCACCGCGTCCACATTTGCAGCCCTCAAGCCCGAAAGGTCAATCGCCTCCATGCTCCAGCGCGGCCCCGCTGCATTCGCATCACTGATAAACGAAATCATGCTCGCCTGTTTAGCAGCCTCAAGGAACGGGTTCACGTCAAGCTCACCCGCCTTCAAATTCATGGCCAGCTTCGGCACCGCGCCCGAAATATCCAGCTTCACATCCCCCGTCGCTTTAATCTTATCCAGCCCAATGCTGAAATTGCTAAGCGCACACGCCTTGCCCGCGCATTTCACATCTGCCGCCGTATCAAACGCCAGCACCGCAGGCGATGCAATCGCCGCACCCTTCGGGTTCAGCCATGCGGCAAGCGCCTTCAGGGAAGCCGAAGACACCTTCGCCTTTCCCGTCACATTCTGCCCCGTGAGCGAGCCATTAGCCGCCACATTAATCACATCACTATTTACCGAAACATCAAACTGGCTGGCCTTGCCCGCAAACGCAGTCGCCACCGAATCCAGCTTCACCGCCAGCTTCACGGTCTTGCCCTGCCACAACGCATCTGCATTCAAATCCAGCGGCGACGCCATATCGCGCAAATTCAGTTTTGCGTTCAGCTTCTCAACTTTTTGCGTGCCCTTCGCGTCCGTGTAAAACACCGACCCATCCGTCACCGCAATATCGCTCAGGCGCAAATTGCTGGGCAAGCCACCCGCGCTTTTCGGCGCTTCATCCAACGGCGCTTTGCCCAAACCCTTTTCAACTTCCGCAGGCGCAAAAACCCAGTTTTGCTTCCCCGCCTTATTCACCGCAAGGCGAATCACCGGCTGCTTCAGCACAAAACTATTCACCTGAATGTCCTTATGCAAAAGCGGCATCAGCGCAACATTCACCTGCATGGACTCCACACTCACAAATGCCTTGTCGTCAAAACCCTCCGGGTTTGAAAGCGCAACCTTCTCCGCCTCCACCCCAATAAACGGAAACACCTTCAGCGCCAGCTTGCCATCAATCGTCATCGTGCGCCCGGTTGCGGCTTTCACGCGCTCAATCAGCTGCGCCTTGATCGTTTCCGGCGGAATCAGCCCCGGCACAATCACAATCGCGCCCACCAGCAGCACCACCAGAACAACAACAAGCAACACGAGTTTTTTAATCATGGAAAGAGCCTTTTAAAAAAGAAAAGAATTAGAGATGGTGCATCAGCAAATGGTCGGCCAGTACGCAGGCCATCATCGCCTCGCCCACCGGAACCGCGCGAATCCCAACGCAAGGATCATGCCGCCCCTTGGTCACAATCGTCGTATTTTTATTCATCACGTCAATGGTCTCAACGGGCGTAAGTATCGAGCTGGTCGGCTTCACCACAAAACGCACCACAACCGGCTGCCCGGTAGAAATGCCGCCCAGAATCCCGCCCGCATGGTTGGAGGTGAATGTCACCTTGCCGCCCTTGCTGCGCATCCGGTCCGCATTGTCTTCACCGCAAAGGGCCGCTGCTGCAAACCCGTCACCAATCTCAACGCCCTTCACCGCGTTAATGCCCATCATGGCACTCGCAAGGTCAGCATCCAGTTTTTTGTAAATCGGTGCACCCAACCCAACAGGCACACCTTCTGCAATCACTTCAATCACCGCACCAATCGAAGAACCGCTTTTGCGAATCTTGTCCAGCTGCCCCGCCCAGCGCTCAGCTGCCTTGGCATCAGCGCACCAGAACGGATTTTTCGCAATCTGCTTCGCGTCATATTTTTTCGGGTCAATCACATCGTCGCCCATCTGCACCATGCTGGCGCGAATCTTCACGCCCTTGCCCAGCACCTTGCGCGCAATCGCGCCCGCCGCCACCCGCATCGCCGTTTCACGCGCCGAGCTGCGCCCGCCACCGCGATAATCGCGAATGCCGTATTTTTCCCAATAGGTGTAATCCGCATGTCCGGGCCGGAACTTGTCTTTAATATCCCCATAATCTTTCGACTTCTGGTCTTCATTAAAAATAATCAGGCTGATCGGCGTACCCGTGGTCTTGCCCTCAAACACGCCTGAAAGAATCTTTACCGTGTCGGTTTCTTTGCGCTGCGTCGTGTATTTCGACTGCGCAGGCTTGCGCGCATCAAGGTACGGCTGGATGTCGGCCTCCGAAAGCGGAATCAGCGAAGGCACCCCGTCCACCACACACCCGATTGCCTCACCGTGGCTTTCGCCCCACGTGGTAAACCGGAACATATGGCCGAACGTGTTAAAACTCATCAGACAGTACTGATATCAGGCGCATCCACCCGCTTCATGCCCACCACATGGTAGCCCGAATCCACGTGCAGAATCTCGCCCGTAGTCCCCTGCCCCAGCTCGGAAAGCAAATACAAGCCAGCGCCACCCACATCTTCAATCGTGGTGTTGCGCCCCAGCGGCGAATTATATTCGTTCCACTTAAGGATATAGCGGAAATCGCCAATGCCCGAAGCAGCTAGCGTCTTCACCGGACCCGCCGAAATAGCATTCACGCGAATATTCTGACGGCCAAGGTCAGCGGCCAGATAACGCACACTCGCTTCAAGTGCCGCCTTTGCCACACCCATCACGTTATAATGCGGCACAACAGATTCAGCGCCCAGATACGAAAGCGTCACAAGGCTACCACCATCGCTCATCATCGCGCTCGCGCGCTTCGCAAGCGCGGTGAACGAATAGCAAGACACATTCATCGTGAGCAAAAAGTTATCCAGCGTCGTATCAACATACAAGCCCTTCAGCTCGTTCTTGTCCGAATACGCAATCGCATGCACAAGGAAATCAATCTTGCCCCATTTTTCCTTCAGCACGTCGAACACGGCGTCCATGCTGCCCATGTCCGTAACGTCGCACGGTAAAATAATGGTCGAACCGATCGAATCCGCAAGCGGCCGTACGCGTTTTTCCAGCGCATCACCCTGAAAAGTGAAGGCCAGCTCGGCGCCCTGTGCGGATAAATATTTAGCGATCCCCCAAGCCAAAGACTTATCATTGGCCACGCCCATGATAAGCCCACGCTTGCCAGCCATCAGCGTGCCTTTCGGCACGCTGGGCTCTTTGTCATTGGCAACAGTCATTCGGTCAGTTATTCCGTGATTTTCCAGCTGCCGTCAGGTTGGCGGCAAGCCTTGCCGTAACCCTGCTGCTTCTGGCCACCGACCACGATGGTCTGGTTGTATTCGCGGCAATATTCGCCGGAGTTGTTCTGGTAGTAGTTAGCGGGCGTAATGTAGCCATAGTTGCCGCTCTGTTCGTTGCGCCATGGCAGGGTCTGGCCCGGCTGTGCGTTTTCGAGCGCCTTCTGCGAGGTCTGGTTATACGCCGCTAAGTCAGCGTTATCGAGCGACTTGCCCACGGAGCTACCGAGCAGGCCACCAAGCAGTGCGCCACCGATAACAGCAGCCGTGCGGCCATTGCCGCGGCCGAATGCGCTACCCGCGATACCGCCGCCGATAGCACCGACGCCGGTGCCGATGTCCTGCTTGTTGAGGCTGCCGCCGTTCATAACGCCGGTTCCCGGAGGGCCATTCTGGTTACAGCCCGAAATCATCGAAGCTAAAAGCACAAGGGTAAGAAATTTTGAATTTTTCATCGTTTTTCATCCTGGTTAATATGCGCCCTTGCGGGCAACACACGATTAAGCTTGGTACGTCGCCCTTTTCGAGCGGCTATATGCTGTCGCCATATATTTCACAAACATATACGATTAGCAACTACCAAGACATGGAGGTGTAATTACAAACGCGTAATTTTTCCATGCGGATGTACTAAAATTAACTTATCCCCAGCCCCCGCCTCTGCTAGAGTCCCCGCTTTCACCCCTGCCGGGATCTAGCAATGCAAGGAAAAGTCTGGCTGGTCGGCGCAGGTCCGGGCGATCCGGAGCTGCTCACCCTCAAAGCCCTGAAAGCCATACAAGCCGCCGACGCCGTGGTTTTCGACCGCCTCGTCTCCGAAAGCGTGATGAAGCTCGTGCCTAAAGGCGTGGCGCTTTTTTTCGTGGGCAAATCCTGCAAGCGCAAAGCCATGCCCCAAGCCGAAATCGAAGCCCTGCTTGTCTCCCTCGCCCAGCAAAACCTCAGCGTCGTACGCCTCAAAGGTGGCGACCCGCTGTTTTTTGGCCGTGGCGGTGAAGAAGCGCAAACACTGGTCGCCCATAACATCCCCTTCGAGATCGTTCCCGGCATCACCTCCGCCCAAGGCTGCGGCGCCTATGCGGGTATTCCCCTAACCCATCGCGGCCTCGCCACCGGCGTGCGTTTCCTCACCGGCCACCGCACCGCCGAAGAAGGCGCTGAAACACCGCTCGAACTCAACTGGCAATCCCTTGCCGACCCCGACACCACGCTGGTCGTATATATGGGGCTTGCCAACCTCGCCGTTATCGCCTCAAAGCTGGTAGAACACGGCCTTGCCGCCCAAACCCCTGTGGCCGCCATTTCCCACGGCACCACCCCCCAGCAGCGCATTATCCTGTCGGATTTAGCGGGCATCGCCGCCAAAGTGAAGGATGCGGGCCTCGAATCCCCCGTGCTGGTTGTTATCGGCAAAGTTGCCGCCCTCACGGATTCCCTCGGCTGGTACACAAGCCAAGCTGTTGATTCATCGTCAGAATGGCCAGAAATCTTCACGCAATTGTCACATTAATCGCGTTGAAGCGGTGCTATAGAGGGTATAGAATTTAATAACGTTCAAACCCACACAGAGCTTCACCCAATGGCCGTCGCCGCCTTAGAATCCGCAACCAAAAAGCCGCAATCGGACGACGTGTTCGACGATAAGGCTATGCGTCAGGCGCGCGACAAAACCCTCGGCAAGCTTGCCCTCGGCCCCATGTATAATAGCGCTTCCCGCCTCATGCTCATGATCGGCGGCCCGCTCCTCACCGCAGGCCTTATGGGCTTTTTGGGTGTTGGCGGCGGCGCAATCGCGCTCGGCACCACCCTCGCAGTCGCTGCCGCAGGCGCGGCCCTCACCGTTACCGGCATCGCAGTGGATTACATGGGCACCCGCGCTATGCAAGCTGGCGGCATGGACGCCGCCGAAGTCGGCGCACAATCCACCGCCCGTCATCTGGTGCAGGAACTCAAGGCCAGCAACCTCTGCATGACCTTCGAGCAAAACTCCCGCGCCGATGGCCGCAGCTGGGTACAAGCCACCGGCCGCAGCAACGCCGAGCTGTCCCAGCAGGTTTAAGCCCGTACCGGCTTCATCCCTTTATACATCACGATCACAAACATCAGCCCCCCGATAATCGCGATCATCCCGCCTGCGCCCATAAAGCCCATGGCCACTTTCACATCGAACGATAAATCCGAAAGCCCGCCCGGCGTCTTGCGCAAAACGCCATACCCGCCCGACCACGCAAGGCCGGAAATATGCAGCATCTGCCCAAACCCATACACGAACGGCTGCCAGTAGCTCATCCGCCAGCCCGAAACATCGCGCCACCCCAGCTTTGGCAGCAGCAAATATGCAACGCCCATAAACCCAAGCGTCACCCCCACAATCGAGCCATGATAATGCGCCGGAATAACCACATTCTGCTCGCGGATCAAACTCCCCAGCCACCCGCCATACATAAACAGCAACACCGACATAAACAACGCCGACCACAACGCACGGCTCGCGCTCTTGCGCAAACCCCTTACCCGCCAGATCACCGGGGCAATGCAAACAGCAAGCACTGCGGGCGCAATCCCCCCCGCCATAATCATCGCCTGCGTGAAAAAGCTCCGCTGCTCATAAGACTCAACGCTATATTGCCAATACGCATAAGGCGTAAACAGCGCAACCACCAGCCCAACCGACGTCACCACCTTCAGCATCCAGCGGTTAAAAACCTTCTCCGGCGCGAGCGCCGCAACCAGCAGCAACCAGCAAACCAAAAGCATCTGCGAATGCAAAAACTGCAGCACATGCCCGCCGCCCCAGAACAGCATCTCATAATATTCCTGCCCCGAAAGCCCGCCCGGCATCTGCAAATACGACCAGCAAAACGCAGCCAGCGCCATCACCGCAATAAACCCACCCGCAAACAGCGCATACTTCACCGGCAGCTCAAACGCCGAATCCCACACCGAAGCGCTGAAAAACCGCACCAGCATCAGCATCACCCCCGCAAACACCAGCCCCAGCCCCATAAAGAAAATGGGGCTGACCAGCACCGGAATATAATTGCTCATCAGCGGCTCCGCGTGGTGATCCAGCGGCGAAACCCCAATCGCAATCATCCCCGCCGCAAACGACACCAGCGCGCTTTCTTCCAGATACGGAAAAACCTGCTTTGAATGCGAAACCGCCAAGCTCCACAGCAAACACGCAATCGAAAGGAACCACAGCAGCACCGACAAATCCACATGCACCACCAGCGCCTGATGGAATAGCGCCGCGAAATACGGAAGCTCAGAAAGGCTGGGTGTGCGCGCCACCACCAGCACCAGCGAGAACAATCCCGCAATGGCCACCGCCACCACACCAATTAAAAGCCAATACCTTGAAAGCGCTTTAGGCACAAAAACCTCACTAAAAATTTCCCCCACATTCATTGCGCCCCGCGCCACTAAATGCAATCCCTTTTCATTGCGCACACCTCCCCACAATGCTAATCCTTCTGCATGTATCTCCGCCGCGACCATAAACCCGTCTTTGTCTGGCTTACTGCTTGCGCGCTTCTCGTCGCCTGCATGGTCATGCTGGGCGGCTACACCCGCCTCTCCGGCTCCGGCCTTTCCATCACCAGCTGGAAACCCATCCACGGCACACTCCCCCCGCTCAACTACGCCCAGTGGGAAGAAGAATTCACCGCCTACCGCCAGTCCCCGCAGTTCCAGCAAGTGAATTACGACATGAAGCTCGACGAGTTCAAAGCCATCTTCTGGCCCGAATTCCTCCATCGGCTGCTGGGCCGCGCCATTGGCATCCTCTTTTTCGTGCCTTACGCTATTTTCCTCTGGCGAAACGCCTTTCACCGCCGCTTCGGCTACCGCCTGCTAATGATTTTTACATTGGGCGGCCTGCAAGGCCTCGTCGGGTGGCTCATGGTTGCCAGCGGCCTCATTGACGAACCCCGCGTAAGCCACCTGCGCCTTGCGCTCCACCTCGCCATGGCTTTCGCCATATTCGCTTTAATACTGTGGTCCGCCCTCGACATCCGCAAACCCGAAGCCCAATGGGCCGTCATCCCCAACGCTTGCCTCACCGCCTTCAAAGGCTGGTTTGCACTGCTCTGCATCCAGATCGTTTTCGGCGCCTTCATGGCCGGATTGCATGGCGGCCTTGTCTACAACACATGGCCCGACATGAACGGCCAGTTCGCTCCCGATGATTTGTGGTATATGTCCCCGTGGCTTATAAACTTCACCAGCAACATCGCCACCGTCCAGTTCACCCACCGCACACTGGCCGCCATCCTCGCCATTTCCTATGGTTTCTGGTGGTATTTATGCTCCCCTTATGTTACTAAAGTCCCCATGCAGAAGCTCTGCGCGGCCGTGGCTCTTATTATCGCCACCCAGTTTGCCCTCGGCGTGCTAACCCTCCTGCACATGGTGCCCCTGCCCCTCGCATGGCTGCACCAGCTAACGGGCCTGATCCTCTTCGCCGCCGGGATCATGCTCATGCACCGCCTTTCGGCAGCAAGGTATAGGGAACGACACGTCGAATGATTGACTACGAAAAACATTTCCAGACCAGCATCGCCAACCTGAAATCCGAAGGCCGCTACCGTGTGTTCAATGATCTGGAGCGCAAAGCCGGGTCCTTCCCCATGGCTAAAAGCCACATCACCGGCCGCACCGTCACCGTCTGGTGCAGCAACGATTATCTCGGCATGGGCCAACACCCAAAAGTCACCACCGCCATGTCTGAAACCATTGGCCGCATGGGCGCAGGCGCCGGCGGCACGCGCAATATCTCCGGCAACCACCACGCCATGGTCACCCTCGAAGAAACGCTGGCCGAACTGCACGGCAAAGAAGCCGCCCTCGTTATGACCTCCGGTTACGTAACCAACGAAGCCGCGCTCAGCACCCTTTGCTCCATGCTGCCCGGCTGCATCGTGTTTTCCGATCAGTTCAACCACGCCTCCATGATCCACGGCATCCGAAACTCCAAAGCCGCCCGCCACATCTTCCGCCACAATGATGTGCAGCATCTCGAAGAACTGCTCAAGGCCGCCGACCCCGCCGCGCCGAAGGTCATCGCCTTTGAATCCGTATACTCCATGGACGGCGACATCTCCCCCATCGCCGCCATTTGCGACCTGGCCGACCAGTACAACGCCATCACCTATCTCGATGAAGTCCACGCCGTCGGCATGTACGGCAAACGCGGCGCAGGTGTCGCCGAACGCGAAAACGTTATGGACCGCCTAACCGTAATTCAAGGCACTCTCGGCAAAGCCTACGGCGTCATGGGGGGCTACATCGCCGCCTCCCGCGCCCTCATTGACATGGTGCGCTCTTACGCCCCCGGCTTCATCTTCACCACCGCGCTCCCTCCTGCCCTTTGCGCAGGCGCAAACGCTTCCATCCGCCACCTCATGGAAAGCAGCGAAGAGCGCGACAGCCAGAAATACAAAGTACAGGTCGCCAAAGACATGATGACTAAAGCAGGCCTGCCCGTCATGCCCACCATGAGCCACATCATCCCCGTACTGGTCGCCGACCCCGTGCTGTGCAAGCAAGCATCGGACATGCTCCTCAACCAGTTCGACATCTATGTCCAACCCATCAATTTTCCCACCGTCCCGCGCGGCACCGAGCGCCTGCGCATCACCCCCAGCCCCATCCATTCCCATGAAATGATCATGGAACTCACCCGCGCGCTGGTGTGGGTGTTCGAGCGCCTCGGCATCAAGCCGAACCTCGAAGAGCTGGAAGAAGCGGCCTAAAGCCATGGCGCCCCCCGACGATGACGGCGGCTGGGGACGCGACGGAACACCACCCACCAATATGCTTTATGTCTACCGCGAAAGCGGCGCGAAGGAACAAGCCTTTGCCAGGCAATCCGGCAAAGCCCATGAAGGCCGCTTATTCCTGCATGAAATCTGCACCGGAAACCGTGTGTCCTACGCCGCCCACCACGTAAACGCCAAACTCACCGACATCGAAAACGAAGACGACATCAAAGGCCGCATCGTACATCTCATCCCGCATCTTTCGCCCGCGCAAAAAATACATCTGGCAAAAGGCATCAGCCCCGAAGCATTGGAAGTTGTGCGCGGCCTAAACCCGCAAACCGCAAGCGCCATCGAGCAACAACAAGAAATTTTGAACAACGGCCGCATTGCCCACCACGAGGGCCAAACCGTTCCGCGCTAATAGCCCGCCTTGTAATACGCCCCGCCCGTAACCGCCCGCGCCGCACCCGTCGTCGTGGGCAATGAAAGCGCCAACCCCTTCAGCGAGCGCACCGCGAGAAACCCAAACGCCTGCGCCTCCAGCGCATCGCCCGTCCAGCCGAGCGACTCCACCGCATACACCTGCGGCAACCGTTTTTTCAGCGCCTGCATCACCGCCGGATTATGCCGCCCGCCGCCCGTTACAAACCACTGTTTCGCTGGAGCGGGAAAATACTCCACCGCCTTTTCCACTGTCGCAGCCATAAATTCGGTAAGCGTCGCCGCCCCGTCTTCCTTGGAAAGACCTTCCAGCGCATCATAATTAAAATGGTTCCGGTCCAGCGATTTCGGCGGCATCTTCGCAAAATACGGGTTCTGCATCAGCGTCTTCACCACCGCCTCATTCACCGTTCCCGCCAGCGCCAGCTTGCCGTCCGTATCGCAATCAACCCCCGTTGCTTTCAGCGCCCACTCATTGATCATTACATTCCCCGGCCCCGTATCCAGCGCAATAATATCGAGGTCTAAAAGATCATGCCCGCTATTTTCAGAGCGGCCAATCCACGTCACATTCGCAATGCCGCCAATGTTCAAAACCGCAATCGGCATCTCCATCTGCCGCGCCAGCGCCGCGTGATACAGCGGCACAAGCGGCGCGCCTTCGCCCCCCGCCGCCACGTCGCGCCGCCTGAAATCACACACCACATCAATCCCGCATTTTTCTGCAAGCAAGGACCCGTCGCCAATCTGCCACGTCAAATGCTCCTGCGGCCTGTGCGCCACCGTCTGCCCATGAAAGCCAACAACGCGCACATCTTTCTTCGTGAGTTTTGCTTGCGCCAAAAGCTGCCGCACCGCTTCCGCATGCTGCAATGTCAAATCATGCTCCGCCGCCAGCATATCCCCGCGCCCATGCACCGCCTCGCGCAGGCGCACCTTAAACGAGTTCTCATAAGGCAGCGTCAGCCACGGCCCAAAAGCCTGTATTTCCTCCCCGTCCGTCTGGATCAGCGCCGCGTCAATCCCGTCCAGCGACGTCCCGCTCATCAGCCCCAAAGCCCAGAAAGACTCGTTTTCTTTGCGCATTCCTTGTTCCTAAACCCTAAATTAGCGTGTATTTAATAAGAACTTAACCTATACCCGTTAAGAAGATAATAAGAATATTTCTAACTCACCCGGAAAAATACCCCATGGCCGATAAGAACGCCCCCGCCGCAGAGATGACCTCCGACTTCATGCGCATCATGCAAGAGCGTGGCTTCATGCACCAATGCACCGACCTCGCCGGGCTGGACAAACGCCTCGCCAAAGAACGCAGCGCCGCCTACATCGGCTTCGACTGCACCGCCCCAAGCCTGCATGTCGGCAGCCTTATCCAGATCATGATCCTGCGCTGGCTGCAAAAAACCGGCCACCGCCCCATCGTGCTTCTCGGCGGCGGCACCACCAAGGTCGGCGACCCCAGCGGCAAAGACGAAGCCCGCAAAATCCTCACCGACGAAGACATCGCCAAGAACCTCACCGCCATCCGCACTGTGTTTGAACAGTTCCTCTCCTTCGGCGCAAACGCCACCGACGCCATTCTAGTCAATAACGCCGACTGGCTCGACAAACTCAACTACATTGATTTCCTGCGCGACCATGGCCGCTTTTTTTCGGTCAACCGCATGCTTACCCAGGACAGCGTAAAGATGCGCCTTGAGCGTGAGCAGAATCTCAGCTTCCTCGAATTCAACTACATGATCCTGCAAGCCTACGACTTCGTAGAGTTGAACCAGCGCTACAATTGCGTGCTGCAAATCGGCGGCTCCGACCAGTGGGGCAACATCATCATGGGCATTGACCTGCATAAGCGCCTCGACTCCGAAAAGCGCTTCCAGCCGATGAGCATGGGCAAACTCACCTCCCAGCCCCTGAAGGTTGTTGAAGTCCAGCCCATGATTCAGTCCAAGCGCACCGACCCAGAGGCCTACACCGAAAGCGCCTTCATGAACTTCATGAACAAAGGCGACAGCAAAGACGTATACGGCCTCACCACCCCGCTGCTTACCACCAGCGCAGGCGCCAAAATGGGCAAAACCGCAAACGGCGCGGTATGGCTCTCGCGCGATATGCTCAGCCCCTATGAGTACTGGCAATTCTGGCGCAACACTGAAGACGCCGACGTGGGCAAATTCCTGCGCCTCTTCACCGAGCTGCCCATCGAAGAAATCAAAAAGCTCGAAGCCCTCAAAGGCGCCGACATCAACGAAGCCAAAAAGATACTGGCCAACGAAGCAACCAAACTCTGCCACGGCGACCGCGCCGCCAAGCAGGCCGCCGAAACCGCCAAAAAGACCTTTGAAGAAGGCGGCATCGGCAAGGATATCCCAAGCATTGACATCAAAGTGGCCGAACTCGGCAAGGGCGTCCCAGCCTACGAACTCCTGCGCAAATCCGGCATTGCCGACTCCGGCGGCGACGCCCGCCGCCTCATCCGTGGCGGTGGCGCCCGCATCAACGACCGCAAAATCGAAGATGAAAACGAGCTGATTGATCAAAGCTTCTTCAAGGAAGATCAAACCCTTAAGCTCACCGCAGGCCGCAAAAAAATCGTGATTGTGAAACTATTGCCATAATCGGCAAACCGTTAATTTCCCGATGTAATAAAAGCTTAATTGTACAGGCGACTAGCGCTATACTAGGCTGTAAGTAACTGTAAATAGGCATTTTGCAAAAAAGCAGATTATGGCTAACGGAAACAACAATGATCTGGGCGTAGTTCGCAAGTTTGGCGACAAGCCTTTGCTCCAGCCCACCGGCCCCACCGAGCGTGGCCGCCGCTCGCCCCTGCAAGGTGCCGCACGCGACGATTTTTCTGGCGCTCCCGCTGAAGAAACCAACGCCCATTTTTCCCGCCCCCGCTACGCCAGCCGCGAGCGTGTGCGCCAATACGAAATGGATAAGCAGGAAAACCGGGAAGCCCGCGCCGAACACGCCGCCCGCGAAAAATTCATCGGCTACGCCGAAACCGCCAGCGCCCGCCATCCGGAAATTGACCAGCAGGTTTTCAAAGACATCATCGCCGCCTACGACGCCGAGCGCGAAGATTTCCGCGCCCGCGTGCAGGATATTCAGGCCAATGCCCCCAGCAAAGGCTATCTGCGCGTGGACATGCAGCAAGCCCGCAACGACATCGTGCGCAACATCCATAAACGCATTGACCACCACGGCGGCGCAGCCACCATCGCCATGAACGCAATCTCGGCTGAAAAACAGCCCGAAAGTGTTTTCACCCCCATCGTCCGCATGTTTTACAACTCCGACAAGGGCGGCCTGCAAGTGGGTGGCCTCGGCGGTGCGGCGGCTTTGGGCGGCCTTGCCTATTACATCGGCGAATCATCAGGCATGGGAACCATCATGAAATGGGCGCTCACCCTTGGCTCAACCATGCTTGGGGCCTATGCGGGCGGCAAAGCCTTCCCCGGCACCGACACCCTGAAAGTCCCCAATTTCCGTGGCCCCGCCATTGCGCCCAAAGGCCCGGTCAAAACCCCCGAATTAGACCTTGGCAGCCCGGCCCAGGAGCAGCTCCAGGCCAGCACCCTGAACATCCCCGACATGAAGCTCTCCAAAACCGAGATTGTGCATACCCCCCTAAAGGGTACTGAATTACAAGGATTTTCGCCCGATTCCAGCGTGGCCCAAACCCAAACTTCTAATACCCAAACAAGGCAAACTTAAGGTTTTTTACAGAATTGTAACAATTCTCCGCTACAATTCTCCCGTATTTCAAGCGTGTAATAAAAGCTTCACTTGAGAAGGCCCGCAAGTATGGTCTAATGAGGTGAAGCAGAGATTATAGCCTTCCAATAAGGCCCAAAACTAAGGAACGACGTTATGGCACTGACCGATATTCAAACCAAGAAACTGCAGGAAACCTACACTGCATGGCTTGCAACCGACGCTGGCAAAGCAGCCGCGAAAAAATCGGATGGCAAAACCGATGCGGGCAAGGAAGCCCTCACCACCGAGTTTCTGGCATATGTCACCGCCATGCCCGATAAAACCGGCCTCGAATTCGTAGCCGCACAGGCCGACGAAACCAAAGCCGCCCTCGCCCCCATGATCACCAAGGGCGCCACGGAAGAAAAATCCATGTTTGGCGGCATCATGGATTTCCTGAAAAATAACATGTTCACCGGCGGCGCTCTCGCCCTCGGCGCCATCGCAGGTAACGCGCTCGGCCTCGGCACCATCGGCACCGTCCTCCTCGCAGTAGCAGGCGGCGCAGCTGGCGCCTATTTCGGCGACAAGGAAAACGGCTTCCTCGGCAAAAACCTTTTCGGCCTGGAAGCACACAAGAAAAAAGAAGGCACCGGCGGCCCCTTCATCGCTCCCAAAGGCGCAAACGTAGCCATCACCACCCTGGTTGATGTCGCCCCCCTGAAACCTATGGCAAAAGGCAAAAGCTTCGGCGAAGTAGCCCTCAGCGAATACAAGCCCGAAGCCGGCATCGCAAGCCTGAACGAAGACGCAGCCACCAAAGACTCCAACATCACCCACAGCGTCACCTTAAAGCATGAAGGCCGCGAAATGACCTATTACGGCACGCTCGCTGGCGACAAGCTTGAAGTGAAGTTTGCCCGCGTCAGCAAAGAAGGCGTCCCCACTGAAACCACGCCCGTGCGTGATGAACGCAAAACCCCGATCACCCTCACCGTAAAAGACGGCAAAGCCACGCTCGACGAAGCCACCTCCAACACCCTCATCACCAAGGGCAACGAGATCATTGGCTCTGAACTTCCCGGCAAAACCATCGGCGTTGACCCCACCATCGGCAAAATCCCTGAAAAGCTGAAAACGGAAATCTCCGAGCCGAAGTTTGAAGCAGGCAAAGACACTGCCATGGTTACCATTAAAATCACCAACGCCGAACCCAAGGCAGGCGAACGTAATTTTGAGCGCACCTTCCAGGCTGAGTACAACCAGAAAACCAAAGAGCTGGTGGTCAAAGAACGCAACACCCGCACCGACGGTAACAAAACCGCTGATGCCGCAGGCTTCTCCGCCATCACCATCAAAGACGTGGAAATGGACGGCGCAAACCTGAAGCTCGACAAAGTCGCCGCGCAGGCAAAAACCATCGTCAGCAAAGGCGAAGAAAATGCGCCCGCCACTGGCACGTGGCTGGCTGGCAATATGCCCGGCAGCAATCCTCAGTTCGACAAACTCATTGACGAGGCAAAAAAACTTGAAACCGGCTCTGCACCGCGCACCGCCCGCGCGCAAGCAGACGGCGCAAGCCTCGCCTAAGCCACAACTACCCGAATGCAAAAACACCCCGTGCCAACCACGGGGTGTTTTTTTATATGTGCCGCTCTCCAAACATTAAAGATTGCTTTGCCAAAAACCGCGCATCGTATTAATAATTAGGCCTCACAAACGAAGGCGCATACCATGCAGGCCAACATCAAAAAACCTGCCTCCCCCATGAATCCCATCGGGCAGCGCCTCAAGTTCGAGATGAAAAAACGCGGCCTCAGCTCTGCCCGCCTCGCCACCTCCGCCGGGGTCAAAACCTCCTTCATTTACGATATTATCAGCGGCAAGTCGGCAAACCCCTCAACTGTAAAACTAGCCCGCGTCGCCGACAGCTTAGGCGTCAGCCTGAAATCGCTGGTAGACACCGCCGAAATGTCTTCAGGCGCCAGCCCCACATTGCTCGCAAGCAACAATGATTTCGTAATCCTTCCCCGCCTGCATGTGGATACCACGCGCGAAGAAACCGCCGTCACCTCCATCATTCAGGAAAACGAGCCTTACTGTTTCCGCCGCACATGGCTAAAACAAACGCTGAATATTGAGCCGGAAAATTTACGCCTTCTTAGCGTCGAAGGCGACAGCATGGAGCCGAATCTCTACCACGGCGACCTCATGCTCATAGACACCGGAAACACCACGCCCACCCCGCCGGGCCTGTTCGTAATTTATGACGGATTCGGCCTCACGCCCAAACGCCTTGAGCTGCTTTCGCACCTCCCTCAGGCGACATTGCGCATCATCTCCGACAACCCGCAATACACGATCTACGAAAAATCGGTAGA
>JAYULW010000120.1:0-23637 GCA_043763155.1 Alphaproteobacteria bacterium
ATACTAAGGGAAGAAGTGGCGTCACTTAAAAATGTGCTGGACGGGTCGGGCCAGGTGGGCGTGGTGCCGCATGATATTCGCGGTGATTATGTGGTGGTGCATGCGGTAACGCCTGAAATCATCCTGAAAAACGCCAGCGGCAGTATCCATGTCTATAACGAAGCAATTGCGCCGCGATAATCCTCGATAATTAGGGCCTACGACCAATGGACGAGAACGACGAAAACCAATTGCCAGACTCCCCGCCTGAGGTGCCCGCAGATGAGGCGGCCCCCACGGTTGAGCCGGTATCGGAAGATGGCTTTGAGCTAAACGCGCCTGAGGAAACTTTCGACGAGGAAGGCCAGGACGAGCTGTTCATGAACCGCAGCAGCGGTGTGAACCGCGGCCCCGGCAAGGTGATTGCCATCGGCTTCGGCATGGTGATGATTCTGGGCTATATCCTGTATTCGCTGTTCTTCTCGAAAGGCCCCGCAGTTAACTACAACACGCTGGATGCGGCGGGTGGCATTGATGAATCGGTGGCCACGCTTTCGCTGCCTGCGCCGCCTGCGCCTTCGGGCGATGGTGCGGGCCCTGCCCCGCCACCGGCCGCGCCGCCAGCGCCTACGCCCCCTCCTCCTCCGCCGCCTCCCCCGCCGCCACCGCCGCCGCCGCCGCCAGCCGCGTCTGCGTCGTCGCAGCCCAAGCTTACGACGGCACCGCCGCCGCCACCCCCACCTCCGCCGCCGCCTGCCCCGCGCAAGCCCGGCACGCCGCCGCCTGTGCCTAACGCCAAGGCGCTGAACCCGATTGGTGCGACGTCGGACAAAGAACAACAGGCCCGCATGCGCAGCAACATGCTGGTGCTGGACGGACAGGTCAAAGGCGATGGCGCAGGAGGCCCCAATGGCGGGGCTGCCACGCCGCAGCAGCAGGCCGCGAATAACGCTATTAACAGCTCCGACCCTAACCGCGCATTTACTGCCAGTGTTCTGGCGGGCAGCCCTGCGGAAAAGGTGACGGCCACGCGCCTTACCAATCTGGGCAATACCATTGGCCAGGGCAAGATTATTGACGCGGTCATTGAAACGGCGGTGAATACCGACCTGCCGGGGCAGCTGCGCGCTATTGTGAGCCGCGACGTGTATGCGGAAGCCGGGCATGATGTAATGATTCCCAAGGGTTCGCGCATTATCGGAACGTATAACACAGGCGTTTCACGCGGGCAGGCCCGCGTGCTGATCGTATGGACGCGGCTTATCAGGCCGGACGGTATTGATATGAACATCGGGTCTTCGGCCACCGATGCGATGGGACGCGCTGGCGTGCCGGGGATTGTGGACAACAAATACTCGGAAATTTTCAGCGCGGCGGTGCTTACCTCGGTGCTTTCAATCGGCGTGGCGGTGGCGGTGGATTCGCTTTCCAACCAAGGCTCGACCACGACCACCAGCAGCACGGGCACCACGCAGAGCGGCTCGGCTGCCGCACCTGCGGGCCAGGCGGCTGTGAACGCTGTGGGCACGGTGGGCCGCGATATTGTGAACACGATGCTGGATTTGCGCCCCACGGTTACGCTGGATCAAGGCACGAAGATCAATATTTTCGTGAACAAGGACCTGATCTTCCCCACGCTTGATAATACGTTGATTCAGTAATGGCTTTCACGGCTCTCGATACCTACCTCATCCCGCTGAAACGCTTTTTCGCGCAGCCGACGGTGAGCGAAATCTCGATCAATAAGCCGGGTGAAGTATGGGTGGAAACGGGCGGCGATATGACCCGCTACGATGTGCCGGAGTTTGACCTGGCGCATCTGAAGGCTTTAGGGCGGCTGGTGGCGCAAAGCACCGAGCAAAAAATTACCGAAGAAATGCCGCTGCTTTCGGCCACGCTGCCGGAAGGTTATCGTATTCAGGTCGTGTTTCCGCCTGCGTGCGAGGCCAGCACGGTTGCCATGTCTATTCGTAAACAGACCATCATGAACCTCGACCTCGACCAGTATGAGGCTATTGGTGCGTTCCAGAACACCATCGTGAAGCATGAGATGAACCCGGTGGATAAGAAACTGCGCGAACTGCTGAACGCGGGCGCAGTGAAGGAATTCATCAAGCAGGCGGTGCTGGCTAAGAAAAACATTATTATTTCCGGCGGTACATCCACGGGTAAAACGACGTTCTTAAACGCGACGCTTAAGGTGATTCCGCCGACTGAGCGCGTGATTACGTGCGAAGATGCGCGCGAAATCATGATTCCGCATTTGCCCAACCGCGTGCATTTGCTGGCCTCCAAAGGCGGGCAGGGACGCGCGAAAGTGGATATGCAGGATTTGATCGAAGCATGCCTGCGCTTGCGCCCCGACCGTTTGATGCTGGGCGAGCTTCGCGGCAAAGAGGCTTTTTCGTTCATGCGCGCGGTGAATACGGGCCATCCGGGTTCTATTTCGACGCTGCATGCCGATACGCCGGAGCTGGCGCTTGAGCAGCTTATCCTTATGATTATGCAGGCAGGTCTGGGCATTAGCCGCGAACAGATTAAGTCCTATGTTGAAAATGTTATCAATGTTATCATCCAGCTCAAACGGGGCGCGCGCGGTATGCGCTATGTTTCTGAGCTGTATTTCAAGGAAGGCCTGTAGGCTTTAAACATGGCAGACGGTACTAATTCACACAATATGCGCCTGAAGATGTACAACAAGCTTGTTGTCGTCTCGATCATTTTGGCGGTGCTGATTGTGCCGGTGTATGTTGGCATGGGCGGCGCGTTTGCGCTGTATTACGGCAACGAATATATCTCGGCGCTGTATGACCCGCAGTATCTGCTGGAGCAGTATTCCAGCCTGTTCCTGTATTGGTGGCAGTATTCGACGCAGCTGCCGCAGGATTTTACGATGAAAATGATCGGGCCACCGGCGGGCGGGTTTACGCTGGCGGTGGTGTTTTTGTTCATGCTGCGCGCGCCGCTGCTGGACTTCCGGCCATTCAAATACAAGGAAAGCGTGCATGGCGACGCGCACTGGGCCACGGAGCCTGAAATCAAAAAGGCCAAGCTGCGCGCCAAGCGCGGCATTTTGCTGGGGCGCACGGGAAAAAATACGTATCTCGTGGCCGATGATTTCCAGCATGTGTTGCTGTTTGCTCCTACGGGTTCCGGTAAGGGTGTGGGCTTCGTAATTCCGAACCTTTTGTTCTGGGACCAGTCCACGGTGGTGCATGACATCAAGGGGGAAAACCACGAGCTTTGCAGCGGCTACCGCAAGAAGATCGGGCAGGAAGTGTATCTGTGGAACCCGGCGGACCCGGACGGTATTTCGCACTGCTATAACCCGCTGGACTGGATTTCGGAAAAGCCCGGCCAGATGGTGGATGACGTGCAGAAAATCTGTAACCTGATCCTTCCTGAACAGGAATTCTGGCAGAACGAAGCGCGCTCGCTGATGCTGGGCGTTATTTTGTATTTGTGCGCGGTGCCGGAAAAGACGCAAAGCTTCGGTGAAGTGGTGCGCACCATGCGTTCGGATGACGTGGTGTACAACCTTGCGGTGGTGCTGGACACGATTGGCAAGCGCATCCACCCGGTTGCGTATATGAACATCGCGGCATTCTTGCAGAAGGCCGACAAGGAACGCTCGGGCGTTATTTCCACGCTCAACTCCGGCCTCGAACTCTGGGCCAACCCGCTGATTGACGCCACGACTGCGCGCTCGGACTTTGATATGCAGCAGTTGAAGAAGAAAAAAATGAGCGTGTTCTGCTGCGTTACGCCGGACAACTTGAAGCGCCTTGAGCCTTTGCTCAAGGTGTTCTACCAGCAGGCGACGGACTTTTTAACGCGCAATATGCCGCGTAAAGACGAGCCGTTTGGCGTGATGTTCTTCATGGACGAATTTCCGTCGCTGGGGGAAATGCCCCAGTTCCAGGTGGGTATTGCGTATTTCCGCGGGTACCGGGTGAAGCTGTTCCTGATCGTGCAAGATACGCAGCAACTTAAGGGTATTTACGAAGAAGCGGGCATGAACTCGTTCCTGTCGAACTGCTATTACCGCATTACCTTTGCCGCCAACAACATTGATACCGCGAATTTGATTTCGCAGCTTATCGGCAATAAGACCGCGCAGCAGGCTTCGCACAACAAGCCGAAATTCCTCGATTTGAACCCCGGCGCACGTACGGTGAACACCTCGGAAGTGCAGCGCGCGCTGCTGTTGCCGCAGGAAGTGATTACGCTGCCACGCGAAGACCAGATCATCCTGATCGAATCCTTCCCGCCCATCCGCACCAAGAAAATCTTCTATTACAAAGATCCGTTCTTCAAGAAGCGCCTGCTGCCGCGCGAGCCGATTCCGCAGCAGGAGCCATATGATCCGCGCAAGAAGAAGCCGGAAGACGAAGCAGCCAAAGCTTAAAATTCGTTATGCGCTGATGCCCATGGGTATTTTGGCGAGCAGGTCGGTGCGCTGGGTGAAGGGCGCGCTGGCGGACTTGCTTGCTGCCATGTCGTGGGCCTGCACGATTTCGCCCTCGCAGCACTCACGCAAAGACGCCACTTTTTTGAAACCTGTGGAAGCGGGTGTAGTGCGGGTGATTTCTTCGATGCGGCCCGTATCATCCTGCGTGAGTTTGCCGCCGTTCTGTGGGCCTTCGAGCATGGGCCATGCGTTGGGGAAGGCTGCGGACATAAGGGCATTGGCGTTGGTGTATTTCAGGCCGCCGAAGCCGAACTTACCGCCGATGCGGATGCTGCCGGATTTGGCGATTTCTTTTTTGGCCATGTCGGCATAGTGGTACAGGTCGGGCACGGCCTCGACGAAGGGCACGAGGTTCTTTTGGCCGACCTCGAGGGGTTTGGCGTGGCCACCGATAGCGTTGTTGGATTTGATGCCGCCGCCTGCTTCCATGACGATGGGTTTTTTGAGCAGGTATTCGCGGGCGTGGTTATTGGTGATGAGGGCGGTGTCGAGGGCGATGGCTTTTTGCCAGGGAAGTTGCAGGGAGAAGCTTTCGACGTCGCCACGGTCGGTGTGCACGGCGCGGCGCTCGACTTCGTGGAGGAGCTCTTCCTTGAGCACGAGGGGGTTTTGCAGCATCTGGCGCTTGATATAGACGCCCTGGCCCGTTGAGCCGCCCATCATGGTGCTTAGAATCATCAGGCCGCCATTGTTGGGGATGATGTCGTTGATGTTTACTTTGTCTTCGACCACCACGACTTTGAGGGCCATGTCTTCGGCGGCTTTGCGGATGTAGCCGGGGCAGTCGGCGAAGGCCTTTTCGACGCTTGCGGCGATGGTTTTGACTTCGGCTTCGGGGCGGTGGCCTGCGGCTTGTTGTTTCATCTGGGCGTAGGCTTTGCGGGCGGCGTTTTGCGGGTCTTCGGCGAAGTCGCGGCCAGCGGCCAGCTGCTCGATGGTGTAGCGCATGCCACGGCCATGGAGCATGCTGTTGCCGATGTCGCTGATGCTGTCTTTGCGAGGGGCGATTTTTTGGGTCGTTGCGGCCATGATGAGGTTTTCGAGGAGGGATTCCTTGGCTTTGGGGGCTGCGGTTTTGAGGGAAGCGACAAGGGCATCGGCCATTTGCTGGACGTGGTTCTGGGCATCGCCTGCGTGGGTGGCTTTTAGGATGGCGGCGCTTGCGGTTTCGCCCAGCGGGGCGAGGAGGGATTTCAGGGCTTCGGTTTGCTGGGCCTGCATGGTGCGCTGGGTTTCGGGCAGGGCGAAGTAGCGAAGCTGCTCGGCGCGGATTTCATCGCCCACGGGGCGGTTCATCAGGCTTTCGCTTTCGAGCAGTTTGGTTGCGGCGATGGATTCGGGTACGCCACGGCTTTTGGCGAAGCCTTTGATGATGCCTTGGGCGGTGTTGCCGTGCATGAGTATTTGGGTGCTGAGGCGCTCGGCGTAGTTTTTGACATGCGCAGGCGGCGGGGTTTTGAGCGCGTCTTCGAGCATGCGGGTTGCCATGGCGTCCACCGCGTGTTTGTGGGGTTCGGCGAAGACGGCCTGGACGGCGTAGTGGATGCCGCTGTCATTTAAGAACTCGTCGCGCATCTGGGTTGCGGGGATGGCAGCGAACTGGGCGGCAAGCTGGGCGGTGCATTCGCGCTCGCGGGCGGGGTCGAGCAGGTGTGAGAGGGGGAGGATGGCCGCGAAGGGGCCTTTGTTATCATTGTCGAGGCGGAAGCTTACCTGCGGCTCCTTGCTGAAAGGGAGCGCGGCAACGTCGGTGTCGGTTACGATAGTGAGGCTCATGGCGCATCCGCAGGGTTTTTGCTGCTATGACGATACCACAAAGATATTGAGGATTTATGACAGGGTTAAGTTATTGATTTCTATGCACCGCGAAGCCGCCGAAGGCTTGGCAGGTGGGCATGATTTCGATACGGTTGATGTTTACGTGGGCGGGCGCGCCTGCACAGTAGAGCACCGCATTGGCGATGTCTTCGCCGATGAGCGGCTCGGTTCCGGCATAGACGGCTTTGGCTTTTTCGGCGTCGCCATGGAAGCGCACGAGGGAGAATTCGGTTTCTGCGAGGCCGGGCTCGATGCTGGTGACGCGGATGTTCTTCGATACGAGGTCGGCGCGGAGGTTCAGGGAGAATTGGGTGACGAAGGCTTTGGTGGCGCCGTACACGTTGCCGCCGGGATAGGGGTAGCTGCCCGCTACGGAGCTGATGTTGATGATGTGGCCCTGCCCTCTTGTAATCATGCCGGGCAGGACCGCGTGGGTGACATAGGTGAGGCCTGCCATGTTGGTTTGCATCATCTGTTCGAGGTCTTCCATGGGTTGGTTCTCGAAGCTGGCGGTGTTGAGGGCAAGGCCTGCGTTGTTCACCATTATGTCAATGGCCTGCCAGTCTTTGGGCAGGGACGCGAGGGAGGCTTTTACAGCGGTGTTGTCGCGTACATCGAAGCAAAGCGCATGGGCATCGTCCAACTCGCTCTTAAGGGCTTCTAAACGGTCCTGGCGGCGGCCGGTGATAATCACCCTTGCCCCCTGCCCTGCCAAGCTTTTGGCGCAGGCGAGGCCAAAGCCCGACGTGGCGCCGGTGACTAAAACAATTTTATTTTTGAGCTGGTTATCCATGTGTTTGGCTCCCTTTGGGTCACTATAATCGGATTTGGGGCCTGCGCAAAGATGAAATTAAGCAATGTTAAGGGTTTTTATGCTAGGGTTTGCGTAGCGTTCATACCTAGCATTCATATACAGGGGGGCAGCAGATGGCTACAGGCAACGACGAACGGGCGGTGGAATCCAAAGCGGTGATCAGGGCTGTTTCGGCGCTGGCGCAAACGCATGTGGATGATGGCGGCCGTAATCAAATGCCCGCCCCTAATGTGATTGAGGTGCTGCAAAGCGCGCAGTTCGAGTTGCTGAAAAACCCCAAGGTGCAAAACATGGAACGGATGCGCATGGCGTCTGATGTGCAAAGCATTACTTCCGAATTGCTGCGTGCGGTGGCTATTGAGTCCGGCAATAAGGCGATGCAGGCGGTGGTGCATGTGGAAAAAGGGCTGGAGACGGTAACCAGCAGCACGTTTCTGGAACATACGCGCCATGTGAAGCAGTTATTGGCGACCCTGCCCTCGGTGACTTCGCCCAAGGGCATGTATGATCAGTTGCAAGGCCAGGTGGTGGCGGTGGAGCGCGCGTATCTCGATGCCGTGGCCAAAACGCTGAAAGAAGACCAGGGCATTGATGTGGCAGAGGAGATGATGCGCAAAAGCCAGGGAGGGATACAGCAGTCGGCTGATCAGGTTCTGGGGCGCAATAGCGGACGCATCAGCGACCCGCGCCAGCCGCGCGGTATTCCCGGACTTCGCCCCCAAGACCAATAATCTATTTTCAGGCGACCAGCGTGTGCAGCGGCTTCATGCTGCGGGCGCCGAGCTGCGTGATGATTTCGCCGGCGCAGCGGTTGCCCAGCTGGGCGCAGGCGGCGAGTTTCCAGCCGCGGCTCATGCCGAAGAGGAAGCCGGAGGCGTACAGGTCCCCTGCCCCGGTGGTGTCCACCACGTTTTGCACATGGTCGGTGGGGAGTTCTTCCATGTTGCCATCGGTGATGACGATGCTGCCTTTTTCGCCCCTTGTGACCGCGACCACGTCGCACATGCCCTGGGCGCGGGTGAGCGCGGTTTGCAGGTGGTCGGTCTGGAAGAGGGATTTGATCTCGGCTTCGTTGGCGAAGAGGATATCAATATCGTTTTTGATGAGGGCCAGGAATTCGTCGCGGTGGCGGTCTACGCAGAAGGTGTCGGACAGGGTGAAAGCGATGCGGCGGTCGGCGGTGTGGGCCACGCGGATGGCTTTGCGGATAGCGGCTTTGGCGGTTTCCATGTCCCAGAGATAGCCCTCGACATAGGTGATGGCGGCTTCGGTGATGATGGCTTCGTCAATGTCGGTTTCCGATACGTGGCTGCACGCGCCGATATAGGTGGCCATGGTGCGCTGGGCGTCGGGGGTGACATAGATCAGGCAACTGGCGGTGGCGGGGCCAACGTCCAGCGGCTGGGTGGTGAAATGGGTGCCCACGGCATGCATGTCGTGGGTGAAAATCTGGCCCAGCTGGTCGGCGCGGACTTTGCCGATGAAGGCGGTTTTTGCGCCTAAGGATGCGAGGCCCGCGAGGGAATTGGCCACCGAGCCGCCGGAGCAGGCGGTGGTCTGGCCCATCAGGTCGTACAGCTCGCGGGAGCGGGCTTCTTCCACCAGTGTCATGCTGCCTTTGACGAGGCCGTGGGAGGTGACGGTGTTGTCGGGCGCGAAGGCCAATACGTCTACGATTGCGTTGCCGATGCCTGCGACATCAAATTTAGCGTTTGTCATGGTGTTTCCTTGCGAGTTCTAAGGTTTCAGGGGTGTCCACGCCTAAAGGCACGGTGTTTACGATGCTGATTGCGATATGCATGTTGTTTTCGATGGCCCTAAGCTGCTCCAGTTTTTCCCTTTGTTCAAGGGGGCTGGGGGGCAGGGATACGAATTTTTCCAGCGCTTTACGGCGGTAGGCATAAAGGCCGATATGGTGGTAGAGCGGGCCATCGCCTGTGGGGGCGGTGGCGCGGGTGAAGTACAGCGCGCGGCCCTGCGTGGGGGAGGAAAAAGCGATGACGGGCTTGACCACGGCGGGGTCGGTGCGCTCGCGCATTTCGGTGATCGGGGCGGCAAGGGTTGCGATGTCCACCTCAGGGTTATCCAGCAGGCTCAGGACTTGTTTGATCAGGGCGGGGTCCAGCGTGGGCATGTCGCCCTGCACGTTGATGACGACGTCGTGTGCGCCCAGCGGGTCTATGGATGTGAGGGCGGCGTGGATGCGGTCGGAGCCGGAGGGCAGGTCGGGGTGGGTGAGGACCGCCTTGCCGCCAGCGGCAGTGATTGCGTCATAAATGGGCTGGCCGTCACAGGCGACTGCGACCTGCCCGACATTGGCGGCGATGGCGATTTCCAGCACATGGACGATCATGGGCTTTCCCGCGATCAGCGCGAGGGGTTTGTCCGGCAGGCGGGTGGAGGCCATGCGGGCGGGAATCAAAACGATCGGGTTCATTGGCTTCTTTGGGGCGGATTTGCTGGTATATTCATGGTTTTTCGTAAAATTCAGGGGATACCATAATCTTTATTGATTGGCGAAGGCCAGCATATTATAAAGGCATCCTAATCCATTATTTTGAAACTAAGGAATACTATGTCGGGCGGAATTGAAATCAATAAAATTGCTGGCGCTGTGTTTTTGGCCGGTATCATTGCCATGGTTGCAGGCCTGACCGCTGAGGGGCTGTACAAGGGCAGCATCAGCGAGCATGAGGAAGAAGTGAAGCGCGGCTACACCATCGCAGGCGCGGCGGAAGCTTCGGCTGAAGGCGGCGCGGCCCCGGCAGATGCAAAGCCGGTGGATATTATGCCCCTGATGGCCAAGGCTGACGTGAAGGCGGGTGAGGCAGTTTCCAAGAAATGCGCTTCGTGCCATACGTTCGACAAGGGCGGCAAAAACGGCGTGGGTCCGAACCAGTGGAACCTTGTGGGCAACCATTTCGCGCATAACGAAACCTACAGCTACTCCGCAGCCGTTGCGGGCATGAAGGACAAGCACTGGGGTTTCCAGGAGCTTTCGGACTTCCTGAGCGCTCCGAAGAAATATATTCCGGGCAACAAGATGTCGTTTGCGGGCGTTTCCAAGCCTGAAGACCGCGCAAACCTGATTGCCTACCTCAACACGCTTACCGATAAGCCGCTGCCACTTCCTAAGTAATAACCTTTCCGGAGGATTCATGGACGATTTCCTGCAGAACCATGGCCATGTATGGCTTGCGGCGGGCGTGGCGTTTATGCTGCTGGAGGCTTTCGGGCTGCCGGGCGTGGGGCTGGTGTTTGCGGGGCTGGGCGCGCTGATGGCGGGCTTGTGCATTTTCTCAGGCGTGCTGACGCAGGACCAGGTTGCTTTGCAGTTCACGGTGTTTTTCCTTGCCAGCATGGGGTGGGCGCTGCTGCTGTGGAAGCCGATGCAGAAGCTGCGCGTGGGCAGCAAGCATAAGGGCACGTATAACAATATCGTGGGCGGCACGGCCTATGTGGGCAGCAACGGCATTACCCGCAAGCATGGCGGCGAGGTGACGTGGTCGGGCACGATCATGCGCGCAGAGCTTTGCCCCAGTTGCGGCGATGTTTCCATTGCGCCGGGGGCGCAGGTGGTGATTACGGCGCTTACGGGCGCGACCCTCATTGTGAAGCAAAAAGACTAATTTCCCCTATTTTGTAAGGAGTTGAGCATGGAGCCAGTATTGTTAGCGGTGGCGGCTATTGTGATGATCGGGCTGGTGATGGGGGTGAAAACGGTTCCCCAGCAGCAGGCATGGATCGTGGAAAGCCTCGGTAAGTTCGACAGCAAGCTGGAGCCGGGCCTGAACCTGCTGATTCCGTTTTACCAGAAGGTTGCTTACAAGCATTCGCTGAAGGAAATCGCGGTGGATGTGCCGGAGCAGGCGGGGATTACGCGCGATAACGTGACACTTGCGCTGGATGGGGTGCTTTATTTGCGCATTATTGACCCGGTTGCGGCGTCTTACGGGGTTTCCAACCCCAATTATGCGGTGCAGCTTCTGGCACAGACGACCATGCGCTCGGAAATTGGTAAATTGACGCTGGACAAGACGTTTGAAGAGCGCGAAACGCTGAACGCCAATATTGTGACGGCCATCAACCAAGCCGCGCAGGCATGGGGCATTCAGTGCATGCGCTATGAGATCAAGAATATTACGCCTCCGACTTCGGTGCTGAAAGCCATGGAATTACAGGTGGCGGCGGACCGGCAGAAGCGGGCGAGCATCCTTGAGTCCGAGGGTAAGCGCCAGTCGCAGATCAACGTGGCGGAAGCGAGGAAGCAAGAGGTTGTTTTGGCGTCGGAAGGCTCGATGACCGACCAGATCAACCGCGCAAGCGGTGAGGCGCAGGCTATCCTGGCGGTGGCGGATGCAACCGCGAAGGGTATTGAGATGGTGGCTTCGGCCATTAGCAAAAACGGCGGCGAGCAGGCGGTGGCGCTGCGTGTGGCCGAGCAGTATGTGGCGGCGTTCAGCAAACTGGCGCAGGAAAGCACCACGGTGCTGCTTCCGGCCAATGCGGGGGATGCGGGCGGCATGGTGGCGCAAGCGCTTACCGTGTTTGATGCTTTGCGCCAGCGCGGCGGGTTTTCGCCCAATACCACCCCTGCCCCCGCTGCTAAACCCGGAAGCCCATGGAACAACGCATGATGAAATCTTTTTCGATCCTTCTGGCCGGGGTTTCGCTGCTGGCTTTTGCTCCTGCTTATGCGGCCGAGAAAGCGCCCAGCATGGCGCTGTATGGCGAGGTGAAGTACAAGCCGGGGTTTGCGCATTTTGAGTATGTGAACCCGGATGCGCCCAAGGGCGGCAGTGTGAAACTGGCCGAAACCGGTTCGTTTGACAGCGTGAACCCGTTTATCCTGAAGGGCGTGAAAGCGCCGGGGATTGGCGATACGTTTGATACGCTGATGGTGTCGTCGCTCGATGAGCCGATGAGCATGTATGGGCTGATTGCAAAGAGCGTGAGCGTGGCGGATGATCATTTGTCGGTGACGTTTGAGATCCGCAAGGAAGCGGTGTGGCATGATGGCACGCCGATTACGGCCGACGACGTGGTGTATTCGTTTGCCACGCTGAAGGATCAGGGCGACCCGACCTATAAGATTTTATACACGCCGATTACGGCCTGTAAGAAGAACGATGATGGCAGCGTAACCTTTGTATTCGCCGATGCGAAGAACCGGGAATTGCCGATGATTGCGGCGCAAATGCCCATCATCTCCAAGGCATATTACGCCACGCACGACTTTACCAAATCAACGCTGGACGCGCCTTTGGGCAGTGGGCCGTATGAGGTTTCGGCTGTGGAACAGGGGCATTCCATCACCTATAAACGGGTGGAAAATTACTGGGCGAAAGATTTGCCGGTGAATAAGGGCCTGAACAACTTTGACACCATGCGCTACGACATGTACCGCGATGAGAATGTGACGCTGGAGGCGCTGAAGGCGGGCGCGTATGATTTCCGCCGCGAGTATATTGCGCGCAACTGGGCCACGGCCTATGACGCGCCGGCGGTGAAGGACGGGCGCATTGTGAAGCGCGAAATTCCCGACCAGACGCCGCAGGGCATGCAGGCGTTTGTTTACAATACGAGGAAGCCCGCGCTTGCCGACGAGCGGGTGCGTGAAGCCATTGATTTGTCCATGGATTATGAGTGGCTGAACAAGACCATTTTTTATGGCGCTTATGTGCGTAATTCCAGCTTTTTTGAAAATACCGAGTTTCAGGCTAAGGGCGCGCCCACGGGGCGCGAGCTGGAGCTGCTGAAGCCGTTTAAGGACGAGCTGCCCGAAGGGCTGTTTAAAGGCCCTTACAAGAACGCTACGACCGATGGCAGCGGCGATGCGCGCGAGAACCTGCTGAAGGCGCAAAAGCTGCTGGAAGAGGCTGGCTGGACCATTAAAGACGGCAAGCGGGTGAACGCCAAGGGCGAGCCGCTGACCATCGAATTCCTGCTGCGCCAGCCCACCATGGAGCGTGTGATCGGGCCGATGCGCAAAAACCTTGAGCGACTGGGCATTACCGCCAGTATCCGCATGGTGGACGATTCGCAGTACCAGAAGCGCACGGACGATAGCGATTTTGACATTGTGTCTATCTGGGTTAACCGGGGCGTGTTCTTCCCCGGCAACGAACAGGTGGCGCTGTGGCAGTCTTCGCAGGCCGACGTAAAGGGCGGCAATAACCTCGGCGGGGTGAAAAGCAAGGCGGTGGACGCCATGCTCGACGTGCTGACCAAGGCCAAGGACAAGGACGAACTCCTAGCCGCAGGACGCGCCCTCGACCGCATCCTGCTGTGGGAACATTACGTGATCCCCAACTGGCATTCCGGCGTGTTCCGCGTTGCCTACTGGAACAAGTTCGCCCTGCCGCCCACGCTTCCAAAGTATAACCTCGGCTTCAATACGTGGTGGATAACCAAGGACGTACCCAACGACAAAATTCCCGCGAATCCGAAGAATGTGGCCGCTGCCAAGTAGCGCAGCTTATTCACCTCGAACGATGTGGAATTTCCAGTCATTGCCTGCGAAAACCTTTGCGTTTTTGCATGCGGCGGCGGTGTCGTTGTTGTGGTATTTGATTTTTACGGGCGTTCGCAAGCGTTTCAAGTTGTAGCAAAAGGTGAATAAATCGGCTATGCCAGTGGCATGACCGCTTATATTATCCGCCGATTGCTCATGATGATTCCGACGTTGTTTGGGATCATGGTGCTGAATTTTGTTATTGTGCAGGCCGCGCCCGGTGGGCCGGTGGAGCGGATGGTTGCGCAGCTGACCAGCCTTACGGGGTCGGACGCGACGGCCCGGTTTACGGGCGGGGGCGGGGATTTTGCGGGTAAGGCGGATGTGCAGGCCAATAACCTGAACTCGGTGTATCGGGGCGCGCGGGGGCTGGACCCGGAGATCGTGGCGCAGATTACCAAGATGTACGGGTTTGATAAGCCGCCGCTGGAGCGGTTCTGGCTGATGATGAGCAGCTACGCACGGTTTGATTTCGGGGAGAGTTTTTTCCGCAGTGAGCGGGTGGTGGCGCTGGTAATGCATACGCTGCCGGTGACGATTTCGCTGGGGTTGTGGACGACGTTGCTGGTGTATCTGGTTTCGATTCCTTTGGGCATTCGCAAGGCGGTGAAGGACGGCTCGGCGTTTGATATCTGGACCAGCTGGGCGATTATTATCGGCTATGCGATTCCGAGCTTTTTGTTTGCGATTGTGCTGATTATCGTGTTTGCGGGGGGGAATTACCTGCAGTGGTTTCCGCTGAAGGGGCTGACGTCGGATAATTGGGCGGAGATGAGCGCGCTGCAGAAGGTGGGGGATTATTTCTGGCATATGGCGCTGCCGGTGCTTGCCATGGTGATTAGCGGGTTTGCATCGCTTACCATGCTTACCAAGAATTGTTTTATGGATGAAATCAACAAGCAGTATGTGCTTACCGCGCGGGCCAAGGGCTTGTCGGAGAAGCAGGTGCTGTATGGGCATGTGTTTCGTAATGCCATGCTGATTGTGATTGCGGGGTTTCCCTCGGCGTTGCTGCGGATTCTTTTTACATCGGCGTTATTGATTGAAATTATATTTTCGCTCAATGGGTTGGGGCTTTTGGGGTATGAGGCGGTGGTGAACCGGGATTACCCGGTGATGTTTGGCACGCTGTATATTTTTACGCTGATCGGGCTGGTGTTTAATTTGATCGGGGATGTGGCGTATATGCTGGTGGATCCGCGCATTGATTTTGACCGGAGGAGCGCATGAGCCCCCTGCCCGCTGGCATTTTATCGGCGAAGGCTTTTGTGCCGCATACGCTGGAACACCTCACCGAGGCGCGGGTGTTTCCCAATCCGTTGCCAGAGGCGGCCTATGCGAAAATGCTGGAGGAATATGCCGGGCTTGAGGGCGTAAGAGTGTGGGACATTACCTATGAGAGCGACGGGCTGGTGATTACGGGCGTTATGGCGCTGCCGGAGGTGATGGGGGATGCGCATCCGGTGATGGTGTATAACCGTGGGGGAAGCCGGGATTATGGCAAGCTTACGGTGCTGAACGTGCTGCGCTCGATGGTGCCGTTTGCGCAAAAAGGGTATCTGGTGTTTGCGTCGAACTACCGGGGGAATGCGGGTAGTGAGGGGGTAGAGGAATTTGGCGGCGCGGACGTGCATGACGTGCTGCGGTTGCTGGTGATTGCACGTGCGCACCCGGCGTTTGACGGGAAGAACGCCTTCATGATCGGGCATTCGCGCGGGGGGATGATGACGGAGCTGGCGATTGCACAGGGAGCGCAGGTGAATGCGGCGGTGGCGATTGCGGGGATTGGGGATGCGCGCAAGCTGGTTGCGTACCCGCATTTGCTGGAACGGGTGCTGAAGCCGCTGGTGCCGGGGTATAGGGTGCATCCGATCGAGGCGCTGGAGCGGCGCTCGGCGGTGTTGTGGCCGGAAAAAATTACCGTGCCGCTGTTGCTGCTGCATGGGGATAATGACCGGGATGTGGATGTGAGCGACTCTATTGTGCTGGATGAGGCCATAAAAGGCGCTGGAGGGGTTTGTGAGCTGGTTGTGTATCAAGGCGGGGGACATGCCCTGCTCAGGCATTGGAGCGACGTTTTAGAGCGTTGTATGGCGTGGCTGGCGAGGTATACGGCATGAGCCCGATGACGCGCAGGCGCTGGCAGCTTTTTTGCGCCAACCGGCGCGGCTATTGGAGCTTGTGGATTTTCCTGTTTTTCTTCCTGACCAGCCTGTGCGTGGAGGTGATTGCCAACGACAAGCCCATCATGCTGAAATATCAGGGAGAATATTATTTTCCGGTGTTTCATACCTATACCGAGAAGGTGTTTGGCGGGGATTTCGATACGGAGGCGGCGTACCGCGATGCGTTTCTGGCGGCGCGCATTAAAGAGCATGGCTGGATGATCTGGCCGCCGATCCATTACAGCTATTCGACCATCAATTATGAGCTGGGCGTGCCTGCCCCCTCCCCGCCTACGGCTGAAAACCTGCTGGGCACGGACGACCAGGGGCGCGACGTGCTGGCGCGGCTGATTTACGGGTTTCGGGTGTCGGTGCTGTTTGGGCTGCTGCTTACGTTCTTTAGCAGCATTCTGGGCGTGCTGGCGGGCGCGGTGCAAGGGTATTTTGGCGGGTGGACGGATTTGCTTTTCCAGCGGTTTATCGAGATTTGGTCGGGCCTGCCGGAACTGTTTTTACTTATCATACTGGCGAGTATAGTGACGCCGAATTTCTGGTGGCTGCTGGGGATTTTGCTGCTGTTTACGTGGATGAGCCTGACGCATGTGGTGCGGGCGGAGTTCCTGCGGGCGCGTAATTTTGATTATGTGAAGGCGGCGCGGGCTTTGGGGGTGAGCGAGTGGAAGATTATGCTGCGGCATGTGCTGCCCAACGCCATGGTTGCGGCCATGACGTATGTGCCATTCCTGATGAGTGGTGGGGTTACGGCGCTGACCACGCTGGATTTCCTTGGGTTTGGGCTGCCGCCGGGGTCCCCTTCCCTTGGCGAATTGCTGCTGCAGGGCAAGGGCAATCCGCAGGCGCCATGGCTTGGGTTTACCGGGTTTTTTGTGATTGCGGGCATGCTGGTGCTGATTATTTTTATCAGCGAAGCGGTGCGCGATGCGTTTGACCCGCGAAAGGTGTTGAAGGCATGAGTTTGCTTCACGTGAAACAATTATGTGTGTCGTTTGCCAGCAAAGACCGGGTGGTTGAAGCGGTGAAAGACGTGTCTTTCGAGATCAAAGCGGGCGAGATGCTGGCGGTGGTGGGTGAATCGGGCTCAGGCAAGTCGCTGACCGCCCTTTCCTGCCTTGGTTTGCAGCCTGCAAGCGCGGCTATTAGCGGCAGTATCGCCTTTGACGGGCAGGAGATGGTGGGCGCGCCTGAGGCGCTTTTGCGCGCTATTCGTGGCCAAAAGGTGGGCATGATCTTCCAGGAGCCGATGACAGCGCTGAACCCGCTGCACAGTATTGAAAAGCAGATCGGTGAGATGCTGGATATTCACCAGCGAATGACCCCTTCCTTGCGCAAAACGCGCATTCTGGAGCTGCTGGGACAGGTGGGTTTGCCGCATTTCAAGGACCGTTTGGACGCATTTCCGCACCAATTATCGGGCGGAGAGCGCCAACGGGTGATGATTGCCATGGCAATTGCCAACCGCCCTGCCCTGTTGATTGCCGATGAGCCGACGACTGCGGTGGATGTGACGATTCAGGCGCAGATTTTGGCGCTGCTGAAGCAATTGCAGGCTGAAATGGGCATGGCGATCCTGTTTATCACGCATGATTTGACGATTGTGCGTAAATTAGCGGACCGCGTGGCGGTGATGCATAACGGAAATATTGTTGAAACGGGCTTGGTTAGCGAAGTTTTTGCTGCGCCGAAGCACCACTATACCCAGAAACTCCTGGCCAGTGAGCCGAAGGGGTCGCCGGTTACCCCGCCATTTCACGTGGAAGTCATTACGGGGCAGGAAATAAGGGTGCATTTTCCGATCAAAAAAGGTGTTTTCCGTCGTGTGGTAGGCTTTACAAAGGCTGTGGACGGCTTATCGGTTTCGGTTCCGGAAGGTTCTTGCGTCGGTGTGGTCGGAGAGTCGGGTTCGGGCAAAACGACGCTCGGGTTTGCCCTTTTAAAACTCATTCCTTCCACAGGAAAAATTGTGTTTATGGGGAATGAGATTCAACATTTTCAGGGTGTGAATCTTCGGAATTTACGAAACCGGATGCAAATGGTGTTTCAGGACCCCTTCTCTTCCCTGAACCCACGCATGACGGTGCGCCAGATTGTAACCGAGGGGCTTTTGGTGCATGCGCCAAGCATGCCGGAGGCTGAGCGTTTAGGCTTGGTTTCGCAGATTTTGCAGGATGTAGGATTGTCGCCGGAAATGGGTGAGCGCTACCCGCATGAATTCAGCGGCGGGCAGCGCCAGCGCATCAGTATTGCGCGGGCTATGGTGCTGAAACCCAAATTTGTGGTGCTGGACGAGCCGACGAGCGCGCTGGATCTTTCGGTGCAGGCGCAAATCATTGATTTGCTCAAGGGGTTCCAGCAGAAATACGGGGTGGGGTATTTGTTTATCAGCCATGACTTACGCGTGGTGAAGGCTATTGCTAGTCAGTTGATTGTCATGCATAAAGGCGTGGTGGTGGAGCAAGGCGCGGCGGCAGATATTTTTGCCAATCCCCAGCATGCTTACACGCAGGAATTGCTCAATGCCGCGTTTTTGAAGGAGTAGGATTATGGAACTTCTCGATACCATTATGCAGAACCTGTATGGGTTTGTGGCGGCCATGATCGGGGCGCTGGTGGGCGGTGTTTTCACGCTGCGGGCCACGGATAAGGCCATACGCGAGGAGCGCGACAAAGAGATACGCAGGGACGAGAAGGAAGTGCAGAACATGCTGGACGCCATTGGCGTGGAGCTGGGAACGCTGTGGAACTTCCATATGAGCCGCATCGGGGCGATGGTGGAAAACCTGCCTGCGGATGGGGCGCTGGAGTTTTATTACCCCCTCACCCAGGATTATTTTACGGTGTATAACACCAATGCCGCCAAGATCGGGCAAGTGAAGGACGCAGTGCTGCGCGAGGCGATTGTGGTGTGCTATAACAAGTGCAAGAAAATCGTGGATGGATTCAAGTATAACAATGAGTTATACATGGATTACCGCAACACGATGGTGATGCCTGCCGTGACCGACCGGCACGGCGATTACGTGAAGGCCAAGCATCAAGCGCTGATTGATTACGGGCAGATGGCCAAGATAGACCATTTTGAGTGCAAGGGCTATGTGGAGCGCCTGCTGGGCCTATTGGATAACCGCAGCAAGGTGTAAGCGCCCTGCCCTCACACTTGCAGGATTAGCGCCCCGGTCGTCTTGCGGGATTCCAAATCAATATGGGCTTGTTTGACTTCGCCTAAATGGTACAGGCCGCCGATACGGATGGTTAGCACGCGCTTGTGGATCAGGTCGAACAAGGCGGCGGCGTGGGCGGTGTAGGCGTCGTAATCCTCGATATGGTGCATAAGCGTGGGGCGCGTCAGGTATAGTGAGCCTTTTTGCGAAAGGATGGCGGGGTCGAAGGCTGGGATTGCGCCGCTGGACTGGCCGAAGCTTACCATCATGCCGAAGCGCTTCAGGCAATCGAGCGACTGGTTGAAAGTGGTTTTGCCCACCGAATCATACACCACGTCCACACCTTTGCCGCCGGTGATTTCCTTGATGCGCTCCACCCAGTCTTCCTGCGTGTAGAGCAGCGGGTGGTCGCAGCCGTTTTCGGCAGCTAAGGTTGCTTTTTCGGAGGTGCTGACGGTGCCGATGACCGTTGCGCCTAGGCTTTTGGCAAGCTGGCAGGCAAGCAGCCCTACGCCGCCGGCGGCGGCATGGATAAGCACGGTATCGCCAGCATGGACCTGAAAGGTCAGGCGCAGCAGGTAATAGGCGGTGAGGCCCTTGAGCATGGCGGCGGCGGCGACCTCATCGGTGATGGTGTCGGGCAGGGGAATGGCGTAGCGGGCGGGGAGGGTGCGGTACTCGGCGTACGCGCCCACGGGGCCGCCGCAATACGCCACGCGGTCGCCGGGTGCGAAATGCTCGACGTTGCTGCCCACAGCCTCGATGACGCCTGCGGCTTCCATGCCAAGACCCACGGGGTAGCCAAGCAATTTATAGAGGCCGGTGCGGTGGTAAATATCAATGAAATTCACACCGATAGCGCGCTGGCGGATGAGGATCTCATTTGCGCCGGGGGCGGTGATGGGCATGTCTTCCAGCTTCAGCACTTCGGGGCCGCCGGTTTCGTGTATTCTTACTGCTAGCGCCATTTAGCCTTGCCTCCGACAACTCTTTGGGGAATATGTAGGCGCAACTTTAACGTGAGTTTGCGTGATGTCCAGTGCAGATACGATTTTTGCCCTTGCGACCCCGCCGGGCAAGTCCGGCGTTGCGGTCGTTCGCCTTTCTGGGGTGCGCGCCGCACAGGCGGTTTTAGGGCTTACGGGGCGAGGGGAGTTTACGCCCCGGATGGCGCATTATGTGCGTTTTGGTTCTGTGGATACGGGGCTGGCGATTTATTTTCCGGGGCCTAAGAGCTTTACGGGGGAGGATGTGGTGGAGTGCCATATCCATGGCGGGTTAGCAGTAATACGAGAATTTTTGAGTGTGCTTTCAGGTATGGGGCTGCGCTATGCGGAGCCGGGAGAATTTACGCGGCGGGCATTTGCCAATGGGAAGATGGATCTGCTGGAGGCCGAAGGGCTGGCCGATTTGATTGATGCGGAAACGGGTGAGCAGAAGACGCAGGCGGCGCGGCAGATGAGCGGTGAGCTTTCGCGCTATTACGACGAGGTGCGGGGGCGCATGGTGCGGGTGCTGGCGCATCTGGAGGCGTATATTGATTTTCCGGATGAGGAGATTCCTGAGGCGGTGCTGACGGGCCTTGCGGATGAGACGCGGGAATTGCAGACGAGCATCCGGGTGGCGATGGATGATAAGGGCAGGGGGGAGCGCCTGCGCGATGGGATCAGCGTGGTGATTCTGGGCGCGCCCAACGTAGGCAAGTCGAGTTTGCTGAATGCGCTTGCGAAGCGGGATGTGGCTATTGTCTCGCATAAGGCGGGAACGACCAGGGACATGATCGAGGTGCATCTGGACATCAAGGGGTTTCCGGTGGTGCTGGTGGACACGGCGGGAATACGCGAAAGTGATGAGGAAATCGAATTAGAGGGCATCAGGAGGGCTTTGAAGCGTGCTGATGAGGCTGACATCCAGCTCAGGGTGTTTGACGCTTCTGAGGGGCCTCTGAATGCTTCGGGCTTTTCGGCTAACAGCATCGTGGTTGCCAACAAGGTGGATGTGGCGGTGGCACCGGAGGGGGCGATAGGGATTTCGACCAAGACGGGGCAGGGGCTGGAGGCGCTTTTGGCGGCCATTGAGGGCAGGGTGGTTGGGCTTTTTGCGGGGCAGGCACCGTTTATCACGCGTGGGCGGCATAGGCAATTACTGGGTGAGGCTTTGAAATATCTTGATAATTCTCTGCATCCGCTGCCCTTAGAACTGCGCTGCGAGGAGCTGCGCTTAGCGGCGGGGGCTGTGGGTAAAATTACTGGCGCGATACAGGTAGATGATGTATTAGACGTGATCTTCAGAAGTTTTTGTATTGGCAAATAGGCGGCATGGCCGCCCTTGAGGCGCTATGTTTGATTTTGATGTTATCGTAATTGGTGGTGGGCATGCGGGCTGCGAAGCGGCGGCGGCTTCGGCGCGCGTGGGTGCTAAAACCGCACTGGTGACGCAGAAGGCGGCCACCATTGGTGAGATGTCGTGCAACCCGGCCATTGGCGGCATTGCCAAGGGTACCTTAGTTCGGGAAATTGATGCGCTGGACGGGGTGATGGGGCGGGTGATTGACCGCGCCGGGATTCATTACCGGGTGCTGAATGCGAGCAAGGGGCCAGCGGTGCGGGGACCACGCGCGCAGGCCGACCGGAAGCTGTATCGCGAAGCAATGCAGGACGTGCTTTTCAACCAGCCGAATCTTTCTATTGTGGAAGATTCAGTGGAAGATTTGCTGGTGGATGGGGGCGAGGTGAGGGGTGTTATAACCCAGTCCGGCCGTACCATCACGGCAGGGAAGGTGGTGCTGACAACGGGCACATTCCTGAATGGTTTGATCCATATTGGCGAGACGAAAATCCGGGCGGGGCGGGTGAATGAAGCGCCGTCCATCGGGCTTTCGGACACGTTGAAACGCTTGAATTTCATGGTGGGGCGGCTTAAGACCGGTACTCCGCCTCGCTTGGACGGCAAAACGATTGATTGGGCAGGGCTGGAAGCACAGCCGGGGGATAATCCGCCGAAGCCGTTTTCGTATCTGACGGATAGGGTGCTGGTGCCGCAGATTAGTTGCTATATCACCCATACGTCGCAGGCCACGCATGACATCATTCGGGCGAATTTGCACCGGGCGCCGATGTATTCGGGGCAGATTGAAAGCACGGGGCCGCGCTATTGCCCGTCTATCGAAGATAAGGTAGTGCGGTTTGCAAGCCGCGATAAGCACCAGATTTTCCTTGAGCCGGAGGGGCTGGATGACGATACGGTGTATCCGAACGGCATCTCGACGTCGCTTCCTGAGGAGGTGCAGATTGCGCTTTTGAAGACGATTGCGGGGCTTGAAAAGGCACGGGTAATTCGGCCCGGTTATGCGATTGAATATGACTATGTGGACCCACGCGAATTGAAGCCGACATTGGAGACGCATAAGGTGCGCGGGCTTTATTTTGCAGGGCAGATAAACGGCACTACGGGCTATGAAGAAGCAGGTGGGCAGGGGTTGGTGGCGGGCATGAACGCAGCCCTCTCTGCGGCCTCTTCCAAGCCCTTTATTATTGACCGTTCGGATGCCTATATCGGGGTGATGATTGATGATCTGATCACCCATGGAACGGCGGAGCCGTACCGTATGTTTACGTCGCGTTCTGAGTATCGTTTGACGCTTAGGGCTGACAATGCCGATTTGCGTCTGACGGGGAAGGGGATAGCGGCTGGAGTGGTTGGAAATGACCGGAAAACAGTGTTTGAAACCAAGGCACATGCCATTGCTGTTTCACGTGAAACATTGAAGAGCTTTACATTGACGCCGAATGAGGCGAAAATTCATGGTATCTCATTGAATCAGGACGGAATTCGGCGTTCTGCGTTTGAGCTGCTTACCTATCAGCTGGATGGTGAAGTCTTGAAAAAAGTCTGGCCGGAAATGGGTGGGATGGGGGATGAGATTCTGGAGCAATTGCAGATTGAGTCGTTGTATTCGAGCTATCTAGAGCGGCAGGAGCTGGATATTGCTTCGTTCAAGAAAGAAGAGGAAATGACCATCCCTGAAACCCTCGATTATGATGCTTTGCCGTCGCTTTCGACCGAGGTGAAGGTGAAATTGAAGAAAGTACGTCCTTCGACCATTGGTCAGGCGTCTCGAATTCCGGGTGTGACCCCGGCGGCGATGATTGCGTTGATCGCGTTCATCAAAAAAGGTGGGTATGCTGGTTTGGACAAAATCAGTGCTTGAGAAAAACTCCGACGAAATTTTTAAATTTTTAAATCAGCATGTCGAAGTTTCACGTGAAACATTTGCAAAGCTGATTACGTACCATGAACTGCTCGTGAAATGGCAGGCGCGGGTAAATTTGGTGAGTAAGGACACTTTGCCGGACGCGTGGTCGCGTCACTTCCTTGATTCGATTCAGCTGTTGCCGCTTCTGCCGAAGGGTGGAATGACTTTGCTGGACATCGGCACTGGAGCGGGATTTCCGGGAATGGTGCTTGCGATTTTGGGGGTGAAAAATGTTCATCTGGTGGAGAGTGATTCCAAAAAAATTACGTTCCTCCGAGAAATTTCACGGGTGACGGATACGCCCGTAATGTTTCACAACAAACGTGTGGAACATGTGGAACCGATGAAAGTTGACGTCGTTGTTTCACGTGCTTGTAGTAGTTTGGACACACTACTCGATTATTCGATGCCATTTGTTTCACATGAAACAATTTGTCTCTTT
>JAYULW010000121.1:0-5109 GCA_043763155.1 Alphaproteobacteria bacterium
TCCTGCATCTGGAAAACCAGCTGCAGGCCCTCGCCCATAACCTCTTCCACGCCCGCGATATGCTCTATATTGGCCGCGGCACGGCGTTCGCGCTGGCCATGGAAGGCGCGCTCAAGATGAAGGAAATCTCCTACATCCACGCCGAAGCCTACGCCGCAGGTGAACTGAAACACGGCCCCATCGCCCTGATTGACGAGCAAGTGCCCGTCATTGTGCTGGCCCCCACCGACCATCTATACGAAAAAACCACCTCGAACCTGCAAGAAGCCGCAGCCCGCGGTGGCAAAATCATTCTGGTTTCCGATGCTAAAGGCATTCAGGCCGCAGGCGACACCCCAACTGCAACCGTGGAATTGCCTGCCGCACCCGCCTTCATCACCCCCCTGCTCTACGCGCTGCCCATGCAAATGCTGGCATACCACGTAGCCGTGCTTAAAGGCACGGATGTGGACCAGCCGCGCAACCTCGCAAAATCCGTAACGGTAGAGTAATTACTCGTCTGCGTTAAACGAGTCGAGCGGCGGAGCGTCCGGCGCATTTTCATCGAAGGTCATCGGAACGATTTCCTTCTGCTCCTGCGACACCTGCGGATACAGCACCAGCGCAATGGTCGCAAGCCCGATAGTCACCGACTTCAGCGGCGGGTTCTTCGCCCGGAGAACCAACCGCACCAAGCGGTCAACCACATAAAACCCTGCCAGCAACAAAGCATAATGCGGCAGCGAATTGGCCCCCACACATGCGCCGCCCACCGTAATCAGCAGCACCACATCCGGCGGCACATAAACATGCCCGATCTGCTTAATATGCTTGCGCCACAGCACGCAACCCGCAACCAGCGAAATAAGCGCGCCCTGAAAAAACGGAAAAATGGAATGGTCCTGAAGCGTGCGAAACACAATGCCCGACATCAATACGCACATCATGACACTGCGCATCACCATCTTTTCATTGGCCTCGATGGCCGCCTGCGTAATCAGGAAAATGCCAATCAGCACCACCATCATATACTGCTCGCCAAACCCGTATTTGAAAAACGAAAGCACAAACAACGCACCCACCAGAATTTCCGTCCATGTGTGCGACACCGGAAACTTCGTGCCACAATAACGGCAACGGTGCTTGAGCAACACCGCCGAAATAACCGGGAACAAATCCTTCACCTGCAACGGCGCGGCGCACGTGCCGCAATAAGGTGTCTTATCCAGAATCAAACGCCCGCGCGGCAGGCGAAACACAAGGCTGCACGCATAATTGCCAGCCGCAAACCCGAACACGATAGACAGGATAATCCCATCTAAAAACCAGTCGAGCCGCATGCCTTGAACTGCATCAAACATAATCTTAGTTTTCCACTTTGGAGGTTGGGTTCAAAACCGTATCAATAAAGCGCCCCTGGAACAGCGAAATCCCCAGCGCATGGCCAAACTCAATGGCTTTTCTATTATCGCAGCGGCACAAAATCACGCGGTTACTGCCCGTATTGGCCACCGCTTCCATCATCGCGTTATAGCTATACGAGTCAGTATCGCTGTTCAGCTCACCATTCCACTGCACCTTCACAAGGTCTGCGCCCAGCGCGTCGCGGATGCTGGGGAAACTCGCAGTCGTAAGCCCGTCAAGACACACGCGGTAACCCAGCTTTTGCATTTCCGTAACTGCAAGGCTGTACGCGCCCATGTCCGAAAAAGCGTCCACTACTGGCACTTCCAGCACAATGGAAATTTTCTTAGCCGGAGGGATCGCCGCGTCAAACTCCGAAAAGCGCGACGAAAGCAGCGTCTCCACATTGAAATTCAAGCTCACCGCCGAATCAATATAGCGCGGCGGATTGATCTTGATCAGCTCGATCATGCGCGCATCCAGAATCTGCGTGATGTAGCGGAACAGCCAGCGGTTGCTAAGGAAATCCACATCCGAATGCAGCGCCCGGCGCAAATGCGCCATGCTCATGTATAATTCATCAAAAAACCGCCGCACGGTCATATCCGGGAACACCGCGCAAACAGGCTGGCGGCGGATGGCGGCATGCAAATCTGTCATGCGCAGGTTATTTTCCAGCACCGCAAGCCGCGACACGTTCATTTCCGGGGTCTCCAGCGAGGGCACGCGGCGCTGCTGCTGCCCCACTTCCAGCATCGGCACAGACTCAATGGCCGCAAAAGCAGCCGGGAAAGCCGAAAGATCCGCTACAGGCACATTCAGCTGCTGGTGCGCCAGCGGCGCGCGGCGCGCAACCATGCCCATATAGCGAGTGCAGATTTCGTTAAACGCCTGCCAGTTATGCTTTACCTCATACACCGTGCAGAAATCCGGGTTTTCCAAACCAGACTCGCTATACGACAACGGATCATCCATGAACAGGTAACGTAGCTGGAAGATCAGCTTTTCCTGTAGCACCATCTCCATCTTGTTGCACAGCACCATGATGGAATTGTCGTTCATAAGGAAAATAAAGCCTTCGTGCGACTTCAGCAGGTCATTGATCAGGTTCAGCGCAATCTTGACCTGATACTCGCTCTTATATTCATCCAGCAGCAACTCAAGGTGAAAGTGAATAGCCACCCACCCCGTCGGCTGCACCCGCAAATCCGCGAGCATCTGCGTCAGGCGAACCTCGGCGGATTTATATACTAGCTGCATCGTCATAGGCGCTCAATTCTGTCGTTATTTACTGATGATACGTTTTGCTACGTAAGCTTCAAGCGAAGATGTGTCGGTCCGCAGCTCGCCTTTGTCCAACGGGCCGGTAAGCTGCACTGTCATGGTAGGAATAGTCTCTGAAGACATTTCCGGGAACTGGAACATGGTGGTGGTGTCCATTTCCCATTTCAGCATGCGCACTTCACCCGTCAGGTTGCCCACAATATTTTCCGAGCGCAGGTTCATGCCCGGCGTGCGCAGCATCCCGTTTTTAATGTTCACGTTCCCATCCACCGAGAATGTGGTGTTACTGGTCCCAATCGTCATGTTCACGCTATTGGCAACGTCCGAGCTGGTCCGCGAAATATTCACCGCGTCCACCACCCCGCCAAGGTTAAAGCCCTGCACATTCACTCCGCGCCCAACCACCACCATCTTGCCTTCGGCCTGCTGGATCCATGACAGGTAATTCACGCCTGAAGTGGCAAGCGTGGCGCTGATGCTAAGCCCGCCCAGAATATTGCTGCGCCCGGTCAGGTCATACAGCAACTCATGCAAATCCCCGTTCAGGAACGCAATGCTGATCGAAAAGCCCGGTACTTTACCGCCATACATAGAGCCGGCAATACTGCACTGGCCACCCCAATAATTGAAGGTGAGCGCCTTGAAATTCAGCAAATCATTGGCAAAGTTCGCCTGCAACCGGAAGTTACCCAGCGTCACATTTTTATGCACCAGCTTCGACACGTTTAAGTCAATCACGCCCGAAAGCCCGTTCATCCAGCCCATATCCAGCAGCTCGGTAAGCTTGCCGCCACCAATGGCCGCGTCAATCTTGGTGCGGGGCCGCGCCAGCAAATCGTCCAGCCCGCTGGCAGGGCGCGGCGGCTGCGCTTCTTCATTTGCAGCCAGCACCGTGTATTTTTCAGATTGCGGTTCCACCACCAGCTTTTTGTCGGGCGGTGGCGCAGGCGTTTTTGGCTCCGGCACCACTGGCGCCGCTGGTTCCACACCCGTATCCATCGGCGCAGTCGAGGGATCCGAAGGCGGGTTCGGGCCTTTGACCTTGGTCGGCTCAATGGCTTTCAGCGCGTCGTTCGGGCTTGGTTCTTCCTGCTTGGTCGGCGGCTCCGCTATGGGGGCTTCCGGGTCCTGCGCAATGGCCGAAGGCTCTTCCGTGTCGTCGGGTTTTTGCGCCGCATCGGCATCAGCGTCGGCATCAGACTTAATTTTCGCTTTTTTGTCCTTGGTTTCCTTGGCGTCCTGGGCCTTTTTCTCGTCGTCTTCCGCCTTCTTCTTTTTCTCTTCATCGGTCATGAAGGTACTTTCGTAATTGAAGTAGTCGGTATTGATTTCCGACGCACTGAACGAAAGATTGATAAGCGGTTTTTCCCCCGCCACATTCAGGCGGAACGTACCGCGCATGATGTCGGTGGGGTAAATGAAGTTGATGTCGTAAACGCCAAAGTCGCCGTTGCGCGCATAAATACGGAACGAGGCGTTGCTACCCGGATGCTCGAAGAACGTGAACTGGTCCACATTCACCCGGAAATCTATGGTGGTGGTCAGGCGGCGCAGCCAGTTGAAGTTCATGCTCTTGTCGTATTTCAGGAAGAAGTCTTTGCCCTTATCAATGTTTTTGCTTTCGCGCTCGCGCCATGCGTCGCGGAAATAATCGAAGTTGATATTCTTGAGCTTCACGTCTGCTTCCACGCGCGGCTGCTCGTCGAAATAGAACACCATACCGCCATTCAGGTGCAGATCGCCCAGCTTCACGTCTGCTTCCGAAAGTCGCAATTGCTCCGATGACAAGAAGATGTTCGAGTGCGAGAAGAAGCTGCCAAACCCCGTCTCCGGAAGGTCAGCCGCCGAGGGGTCCAGCACCGTAAGCACGTTGCGCAAAGACTTGCCCTGCGTTTCCATGCTGCCTTCAAAGCGCAAATCCTGGTTCGCAGCAGGCGAAATAACGCCGAATAACGTAAGCGACGATTCGCCCGGAAGCTCAATCGAGAACTGGTTTACTGTAATGGAGCCGTCCGAAAGCGTGGAGGAAAGTACCGCGTTTTTCCATGATTGGTTAGCTACATAAAGCTCGTCGGTCTTGATATCCAGCTTGAGCATGATGTCTTTGGGCAAAGGGCTATCGTCGCCATCTTCATGGTACACTTTCTGGATCAGGTCGTTCGTTTGCGGAATGAACGCAATGGTGATGAACTGGCTCCACTGCTCGTAATCCAGCGCCGAAAAATGCAAGCCCGAATGAATCGAAGGCCGCCAGTCCTGCCATTTCAGTGAGATATCCCCAATCCCCGCCGAGTTCATGCCCTCGATGCGCAGGTTATTGATATCCACGCTCAGGCCGTCTTGCGCCCAGTCGCCGGAAACCTTGAACGGGAATACCGTTTTTTCTTCATTTTTCTTTTGCTGGCGGTTTGTCACCGTATCCAGCAAGCCGCGCTCGTCTTC
>JAYULW010000122.1:0-9230 GCA_043763155.1 Alphaproteobacteria bacterium
CTCATATTCACCGGCAGCAGCGTGTATGCCTCGCCCGAAGCCATCACCTTGTACAAATCCACAAGCTGGTTCAAATTTTCCTGGATCCACAGCAGCGACTCGCTCGAAATCGCATCCACCGATGCTTGCGCCTTTTCCAGCACGGCGGGGGTAATGACCGAAGAAAGTTCCTTGCCGTTGATCTTTTTCTTAAGCGCCTCATCCGCCGCCCAAACGCGTGCTGACGTGTTGCCTTCCAGCTCTGTCGTAAGCTTTGCCGGGCGCGTCGCAGGCGCAACACGCATGGCGCGGCGCTCCGGCACGCCTTCCGGCGGAGTGCCACGGAAGCGGCGGTCCGGCCCCACAAACGAGTGCGACACCACAAAATTACGCGGCATATCAATTAACCGCTCAAGGCGCGAATACACCGTCTTGGCCGAAAACGGCTTCAGCACATATTCGTTCATCCCAAAGTTACGCGCCGTAATAACGTCGGACTGCTCCGCGCGTCCGGTAAGCATAATAATCGGTAGCGAAGGATCGGCCAGCGCCTTGCCGCGGCGAATGCGGTCAATCAGCTCAAGCCCGCCCATCTGCTGCAGGTCCCACTCCGTTACCAGAAAATCAAACGACTGCGCCTTCAAAAGCGCCAGCGCGTCTGCGCCGCTCTGCGTGATGGAAATATCGTTAAACCCCATGGACTCCAGCATGGTTTTCAATACCCGGCTTAATTTCAAATCAGAATCGGCAATCAGGATTTTGTAACGGTGCAAAGCAGTGGACGGAGCCATAAAAGCCTCAGGCGGTAATGTTAATTAATTTCCAGTTATTAACTTTTCTTGAGCCGGAAAGTCAATGTAAATTACACCCAAAGCACCGCGGTTTCAACGTTTGCTGCTAATCTTCTCGATTGTGCGCAGGCCACCAAGGCCCAAAAGCCCCATCAGCACGGTCGAAAGCTCCTCCATCTGGAAGCTGGGCAGCTTCACATCCCGCCCCGAATTGGCAATAGCAAAAGCCAAAATGGGTTGCACAACAAAATGATACGCGAACGCCACCCCGCACACCCATCCGATAAAAGGCCGCCAGCCGCTCACAAACAAATTCGCGTTCTGCGCCTCAACCGCATTAATCTCATTCTGACTCTTGTCGGCTTCTAGCGCTAGTTGCAGTTGTTGCAGCGCTTGTGCGTTTTCTGCCTTTTCCAGTTCCAGCTTTGCGCGCTCCCGCGCCGCCGGGTCGGGTATAATCCGGTCCAGCAGTTCCGAAAACGCCGGTATTAATTCCAACCATGCAGGCATAATCCCCTCCCTCGCAAAAGCCCAGTATGCCATGCCGTGCCAAGGGCCGGGCAGGGGGCAACATCGAATTTTTATGTCCCACCCCAACGTTGCCCATCTACTTTTTACGCTCAACCGGACATCATGCACCCACGCAATCTTTTTAGGAGCCACCCATGAAGTCCCACAAAATCCTCCCCATACTCGCTCTCGTATCCCTTGCCGCATGTTCGTCCCATCACGACGAAGAGGTGCATAAAGCAAGCCTCAGCCGCACCCTGAACATGGTAGATGCCCAGAACGTGCGCTACGGCACCGTAGAGCTGAATCCTGTAGGTGGTGGCCGCGTATACGATGTTGATGGCCGCCTGATCGGCGACATCGTGCCCAACGACGCGCACCACTAATGATTATGCGCGGGCTGCTTCTCACCCTTTTGCTGTGTGCCTGCACGCCCGCGCATGACAAAGACCCCAACTACACCTACCAAACCCGTCAGGACGCCTTCTTCGACGGCTGTAAATCGGGCCACGACTGCTCAAAGCCCATCGAAGACCCCGGCCTGCGCAATGTGGTGGTCAAAATGAATGAAATGGATGACGATCAGGTCTACGACGCCCAGGGCAACCCCGTGGGCAAGGTCGTATCCTCCGCCGTGCCCTGATTCCCATTGCCTTCCCGAATGCCCGTGATCATACTGGGCAATCAACAGGAGCGCACCCCATGGCCATGTTCAAATACTGCGCGGCAAGCCTTCTGCTCTTGCTTGCTGCCTGCTCAAGCGAGCAATATCAGGACCCCCGCTACCTCTACCGCCAGTCACCCGGCGGCAACGCCGCAATACGCAAAGGAAACGGCGACGACAGGAACAGCGGACGCCTGTACAATGAAAATGGCCAGCCCGTGGAAGCCATGATGCCCAGCAGCACCGATCCTTCCCTGCCGGGCGATATGAACGACGACGGTTTCCTCCCCGCCGGGTTCCACAAATAAGCTTAGTTATGCTCGCGGGTCTTTAAAAACTCAACATCCGGCCAGTCCTGCTGAATGCGGGTAAGGTGCCACGCATTGGGCGCCAGATACGTAAGTGCGCCCGAAGCATCCACCGCCGTGTTGTATTTATTGCGTTCACAAAACTCGCTCAGCTTGTTCGCATCCTTGCATTTCAGCCAGCGCGCATTGGTAAACTGCACCGTTTCAAAGCTACCATTCACGCCATATTCAGCCTTCAGGCGTGAAGCGATAACATCAAACTGCAACTGCCCAACCACACCAATAATCCAGCTCGAACCATCAAGCGGCTTAAAAATCTGCGACGCGCCTTCTTCCGAAAGCTGCTCCAGCGCCGCTTTCAGCTGCTTGGATTTCAACGGATCATCCAGCCTTACCCGCTGGAAAAGCTCCGGCGCAAAGCTTGGAATGCCCGTAAAATAGAGCTGTTCGCCCTCAGTCAGCGCATCGCCAATATGCAAATGCCCATGCCCCGGAATCCCCAGGATATCGCCCGGCCACGCTTCCTCCGCCAGCTCGCGCTCCCGCGCAAGGAACAACACCGGGTTGTTCAGCGCCAAAGTCTTGCCGCTGCGCACATGCAACACCTTCATCCCGCGCGTATATTTCCCCGAACAAATACGCACAAACGCAATACGGTCGCGGTGGTTCTTATCCATGTTCGCCTGAATCTTGAACACAAACCCCGTAAAGCTAGGCTCATCAGGCGTCACAATACGCTTGTCGGCGGGCTGTTCGCGCGGCTGCGGCGCAATCTCGCACAGTGCTTCGAGCAATTCGCGCACCCCGAAATTATTCACCGCGCTGCCAAAAAACACCGGTGTCAAATGCCCTTCGCGGTAATGTTCCGGGTCAAATTTCGGGTAAATCGCCTGCACCATCTGCACTTCCTCGCGGAACTGCGCCAGCTGCGTATCGGGAATATGCTCGGCTAAGGCCGGGTCATTAATACCCTTGAACTGCATCGCTTCCACCAGCTCCGAACCGCGCCCCGGCTCAAAGAAATACAGCGTATCCGTCATCAGGTTAAAGCACCCGCGAAACCGCTCGCCCATGCCAATCGGCCACGTAATCGGGCACACATCAAGCGCCAGCGTCTTCTCGATTTCGTCGAGCAGCTCAAACGGCTCCTTCGCCTCGCGGTCCATCTTGTTGATGAACGTAATAATCGGCGTATCCCTCAGGCGGCACACTTCAAACAGTTTAAGCGTCTGCTCTTCAATACCCTTCGCGCCGTCCAGCACCATCACCGCGGAATCCACCGCAGTCAGCGTGCGGTACGTATCTTCGGAGAAGTCCTTATGCCCCGGCGTATCCAGCAAATTGATGGTGTGGTCGTTATACTCAAACGTCATCACCGACGCCGTCACGGAAATACCGCGCTGCTGCTCGATGGCCATCCAGTCCGAGCGGGCCGACTGCCCGCCCTTTTTCGCCTTCACCGCGCCCGCAAGATGGATCGCGCCGCCAAACAGCAGCAGCTTTTCGGTAAGCGTGGTCTTGCCTGCGTCAGGGTGCGAAATAATGGCGAAAGTACGGCGTTGGGCAACAGGGGAGGGGTGCATGCGTCAAAGGAAAGGAGGGTTAGTGTGCTCTGTTATTATGCTGGGCAGAAGCCCGGCGGTATTCTTCTACCATGGTAAGCCCAGAGTCCGCTTTTTTTTGTAACACTTGCGCGCTCAGGTCAGCCACGATTGATTCGGGTTTATCCTTCTTGGTCAGCGCATGCGTAGCACAAGTAATGCTTAATGGCATCAGTTTATCTTCGCCTGCCAGAGTCTTGTGGCACACCTGCAGCTCTTTCACGCTTTGGGCGATTTTTGCGGCGATTTTATCGCCCTGTTCCGCTTTCACGTCATACATGATCGCCACGAACTCATCGCCGCCCCACCGTGCCAGATAGTCGCCCTCGCGCAGTGATTTGCGTACCGTATCAGCCGCTTTTTGTAGCGCCGTATCGCCGCCGATATGCGAAAATTCGCTATTGATCTCCTTGAATTTATCAAGGTCGAACATCACAACGGTCGCCTCCGGGAAGGTCTTTTCCGCGCGGCTGCGCCGCGCCACAAGGCGCTGGATTTCGTTTTCAAATCCCCGGCGCGTCCCCACGTTGGTGAGCTTGTCCACATCCAGCATGGTCGCCTGCTCGGTAAGGATAAGGTTTGCTATTCCCAAGTCGCTCTGCAGCGTTTTGATTTGCGCGCGCAACGTGTTTATTTGCTCGGCTGTCATTGTCACATGCTCAGAAATTTTCATGAGCGACGCGCACACCCGTGGCGTCAGGCTGTCTGCCGGCACCATGGGAAACCCTTTCCTGCGCAGGAATTCCCTGGCTTCCGCAGGGCCGAAGGCAAAAGAAGCTTCCTCAGCGTGTGATGAAACCTCGGCTGAGGGAGCTTTTTCGTGACGCGTAAAATCATTCATGGTTGAAAATCAGAGCTTTAGGCCGAATACAATTACCGCGCGGCAATTGTTTAATTTTAATTAACTAAGCGGTGATATAAACCATGAATCCGGGATTCCGGCAAATAGTTTTTTTGCACTGCACCCATGTCCCAAAGTGGCGCAGGATCAATCTAATATGCTGTAAAATAATTATTTTTATTAAAGCTCCAGCTTGGGCTTCTTCGTGCCACGGGCTTGAGCTTCCATATATTCCTGCGCATAAGCTTTCGCCTTTTTTTTGTACCCCAGCATGCTTCCGCTCATGGATTGCATAACCTCTTCCGGCACGTCGCTGCGCTTAAGTTTGTGCGTGCCAAAGGTGAGGGATATGCGCGCATTTTCACGCCGCGCCGACTCAATAATTTTTTTGTCCTCACCCATGGGTTTCAGCATCAGCGGATTATCCAGCACCGCTTTCAGCAGCATCTTGCCCACCTCTTCGGCTTCTTCGCGGCCCACATCGTACAAAATTACCGCAAATTCATCGCCGCCCACCCGCGCCACATAGTCACCTTTGCGCACTTTTTTCTGGATGGTTTGCGCCACATGCACCAGCGCCGCATCACCGCCCGCATGGCTAAAGTGCGAGTTCGTTTCCTTGAAATCATTCACATCAAGGAAGAGCAGCACCGCCTTGGGGAAGGCTTTCTTGTCGCGGTCGCGGCGCGCGATCATCCGGCTCAGAACATTCGTAAAGCCGCGCCTGTTACCAATTTTGGTCAGCGGGTCGGTGTCCATGATTTGCGAAATTTCGCCCAGCTCTTTTTTGGCTGTGCCCAGCTCTGCCTGTAGCTGCGCCCGCTCGGCCTGCAGGCCCTTTATTTCCTTATCCACGAACGTAACATGCGCCGAAGCCGCCATAATCGCTGCGCACACGGGCGCGGTAATATCGTCTTTTGCGCTGGAATTCAGCCCAAAACGCTGCAGGAAAACCCGCGCCTGATGCGCCCCAAAGGTTTTTTTAGGCTTGTCGTCTTCCGATAAAAACTCAAATGCCTCAGGCATAGCGCGGCTTAAAAATTAACTTTTATTAACTGCCCGGCATTATCCATGCTCCCGGCCTTCAGGCAACCATTTTCTTATCCCAGCCGCCCGCCTCGTTCTGGCGCATGTAAGTCATGGTAAATTGCTGGTTTTTATACGAAGCCCAGCGCGTGCGGGCTGCTTCCAGCGCCGCCTGGTCGTTGCCGTCAAACACATCCAGGATGCGCTCAAAATGCTGGGCGTTCTCCGGCCATTTGCCATCCGTCACCATCAGCAGCTTCGCATCGTTGGGTGTTTCCGTGCCCGTGGTCAGGTAAATCGGCTGCAGCGCCTCATGCCCGTCCTGCTTGCTGCCATGGGGCAAAAAGCTTGCTGCATCATAGCTCCACAGCAATTGGTTCAGGCCCTCCACCCGCTCTTCCGTATCGGTCGTCAGCACCACACGAAACCCCGCCGAGAGCGCCTTTTCCAGTAATTTGGGCAGGACGCGCTCCAGCGGGGTGGAAAGCATGTGATAAAACTGAACGGAAGTGGTCATCAGCCGTTATTTGCTTTCATAGTAGTCGGCAACCAGCTGGTTCAGCAGCGAAACGCCAAACGCCGTCGCCCCGCGCGGAATCGTGTCCGTGTCTTTTTTGCTCCACGCCACACCCGCAATGTCCAGATGCGCCCAAGGCGTTTTATTCACAAAACGCTGTAAAAACTGCGCCGCCGTGATGCTGCCCGCCTCGCGGTCCTTGCCGATATTCTGCATGTCGGCAATATCGCAGTTGATCTGCTTGTCATACACATCCGCCAGCGGCAAACGCCACAATTCTTCGCCCGTCTTCTGCCCGGTCTTGAACAGCTGCTCAGCCAGTTTATCATCGTTCGAGAACAACCCCGCCCGGCTAGTGCCCAGCGCAATAATAATCGCGCCCGTAAGCGTTGCCAGATCCACAATGAACTTCGGCTTGAAATGCTTCTGCGTGTACCAAAGCACGTCAGCCAGCACCAGGCGGCCTTCCGCGTCCGTATTCAAAACTTCAATGGTCTGCCCCGAATACGAGGTCACCACATCGCCCGGCCGCTGCGCGTTTCCGCCCGGCATATTTTCCACAAGGCCCACAGCGCCCACCACATTCACCTTGGCCTTGCGCCCGGCCAGCGCCTTCATCAGCCCGATCACGGTGCCTGCGCCGCCCATGTCCCATTTCATTTCTTCCATACCGCCCGCAGGCTTAAGGCTGATGCCGCCCGTATCGAACGTCACACCTTTGCCCACAAATGCCAGAGGTGCGCTCTTTGAGCCTTTCGGCAGGCCGTTCCAGCGCATAATCACCATTTTCGATTCGCGTGAAGAGCCTTGCCCCACGCCCAAAAGCGCGCCAAAACCCATCTCATACATTTCCGGCTCGTCCACTACCAGCACGTCCACACCGAGCGCCGCGAGCTTTTCGCACTCTTCCGCCATGGACTCAGGGTAAATAATGTTCGCAGGCTCATTCACCAGGTTGCGCGTAAGGAAAACGCCATCGGCAATTTTCTCAAGGTCGGAATACGGTTTCGCTGTCGCCTTTGCGTTGGCCAGCGCCACCGTAAATGCCGTAATCGTCGGCTTTTCATCCGCAGCCTTGGTGGTCTGGTATTTATTGAAATTATAGCTGCGCAAATTAGCGCCATGGCCGATATGCGCCGCCGCAACCGGGGTAGGGAAGGGGCAGCCCTTCAAATCTTCCAGCACCAGCGTGCCGGTGCTAGCGCCCGCCGCGTTCAACTGCCCGACAATCGCTCCGCCAAGATTCTGCAAGCCCTTCGCGTCAAGTCCCTTGGCCGCACCGATACCCGCAAGGATAATCCGGTCTGCTTTGACCGATTTAGGGGTGGTAAGCGAGCAAAACTGCCCTTTTTTACCGGCAAATTTGCCGCCCGTAAGCGCCTTGGTCAGCAGCCCGCCGCTTTGCTTATCAAGCGTAGCGGCATAGCCGCCCAGCTTTTTGTCTTCTCCCACAATCAGGATCAGCACAGCATCGGGTTTGGATTTGGCGGCAGCGAGTTCGGCAAAATTAATCTTCATACAGACTTCCCTTTGATGGATTAAGGCGCTATGGATTTACCCATGTATCAGTACAGCAAATATATCGTCAGGCACTTGGTTCACTCCACGCTCCTGATTACCTTCAGCCTTACCAGCATCGTCTGGCTGACGCAAGCGTTGCGCTTTATTGACTTTATCGTGAATCAGGGCATCTCCATCACCATCTTTTTGCAGCTCACGCTGCTGCTCGTGCCGTCGCTGCTGCTCATGATTTTACCGCCTGCGCTTTTTTGCTCCGTGCTGTTCGTTTACAACAAACTGAAAATGGATAGCGAGCTGGTCGTCATGCAGTCGGCGGGCCTAAGCCGCTGGCGCCTTGGCATGCCTGCCATTCAGGTTGCCGCCGTCGTCACCTTGTTTGCGTATTCTATCTCCATGTATCTTCAGCCCGTGAGTTATACGCGCTTCAAAGATATGCAAACCTTCCTGCGCAATAGTTATGTATCCCTGCTGCTGCAAGAGGGCGTGTTCAGCAACCCCGTAAACGGCCTCACTGTCTTCATCCGCGAACGCGACAAAGACGGCATCCTGCATGGCATCCTTGTACACGACAACCGCGTCGAAGGCACCCAGACCACCATGATGGCCGAAGAGGCCCACCTCGTTGAAACCCCGCAAGGTCCGCGCTTCCTGCTCGTCAACGGCAACCGCCAGGAAATGCGCGAAGGTAAGCTGTCCTTCCTCACCTTCGACAACTACACCATGGACATCAGCTTCTACACCCAAAGTATCCGCGCCCGTGCCCCCGACGCACAGGAATTATTCCTGGGCGACCTGCTGAAACCCGACCCCACCCTAACCCCGGTAGAAAATAATAAGCGCTACGCCGAAGCCCAGCAGCGCATCCTCTGGCCCGCCTACACCTTCAGCCTCACGCTGCTTGCGCTCGCCGTCATCCTTTCCGGCCAGTTCAACCGCCGTGGCCACTGGCAGCGCATCACCGGCGCCATCATCATGGGAACCGCACTTATCTTCACGGCCGTGGGCCTTCGTGGCCTCATGGCCACCAACCCGCCCATGATCTTTGCCGCCTACCTGCTGCTCTTCCTGCCCATCGCCGCGTGCTTCTGGGTGCTGGCCGACTATGGCAGCCGCCCGAAAAAAGCCGCCCTGCCAATGTTTGAGGGCGCATGAGACTCCCCTGGACCCTTTTCCAATATATCGCCCGCCATTTCCTGTTTTTCATCATGCTGGCGCTGATTGGCCTGCTGCTGGTCACCTCGATGGTGGATATTGTGGAGCTTATCCGCCGCGCCTCCAGCCGCCAGAATATCCCCATGGGCACGCTGCTGGAAATGGCCTGCCTGAAAATGCCCTTCCGCGTCGAAAAACTCATGCCCTACGGCGTGCTTATCGGCAGCATGATGGCGCTCACCCGCCTGACCCGCACGCATGAACTTATCGTCGCCCGCGCCGCAGGCATCTCTGTGTGGCAGTTCCTGACCCCAGCGGTG
>JAYULW010000123.1:0-18862 GCA_043763155.1 Alphaproteobacteria bacterium
GGTGCGTAAGCAGGATACCGACCGGATGAGCGCGCAGCTTACCGAGGCGCTGAAGCCGTTTGTGGCCAATGATGATTTCCTGAAGGCGGTTTCTAATCCCCTCAGCTATGCGAGTGCGCAGGGGCAGCTTTCGGATGCGATTTTTGAAAAGCTGAAAGCGGATAAGGATAGCTTGTTTGGCGAGAAAGCTTTGCGGGCAATCGCCGATAAGGTGGCGGTGGAATATATTGCCAGCGAGGGCAATGTGAAGGACGTGCCCCCGGCGGTGGCTGCAACACTGGCGCGCAGCGAAACGGCAGCGGCGGCGGATATTGTGGGCCAGTCGCTGGAAATGCAGCTGCAGGACCCGAAAAAATACGAGGTGCTGAAGGCGGCTAATGGCGGCGATGTGAAGGTTAAGGTTGCGGCCGATGCGGTGAAGCAGGTGATGGCTGAGCGCATGATGGCGACTGAGCAGTTCAAAAAAATGGACGATAAGGGCTACGTGCAATTTACCAACGATGTGCGCGCGGCGCTGGAAGCCAAGCGCGCAGAGATGGGGATTGCCGCGGGCAAAGACGGCAGCGCACTGCTGGACGTGATGGCCTTCGAGATGACCACGGGCATGGTGGAAAAGATTGCGGGCAAGCGCCCGGTTCCGGCCGGGGTTTCCGAACGCAAAAATGTGGGCGAGGGCGCGCTTGCGGAAAAGATTATTCCGAAGATGGTGCGCGACATGCTGCTGCCGAAGCTTACGGGCACCAAGTCGGTAACTGACGGCGCGAAGGACCCAAGTAACCTGACGATTGCGAATATTATTTCGATTGATGCGGCCAGCATGGGCAACCGCGTGAACCCGGAAAAAGTGGTGAAGAATGTTTCGGACATGCTGGTGCTGCACAAGCTGCGCTCGGACCGCAGCAAACAGCCGGTGAATGAATCTGAGCTGCAGCATCATCTCATGATTGCGCTTTCAGACCCGGAATGCGGGCTTGGACCTGCGGCGATCGCGGAGCTTTCAAAAACGCTTGCCAAGGAAGGCAAGGAAAGCATTGATAACCCGAACCGCGATGCGCCGGCGGCAAATAACGAGGCGCTGGCCGCGAGCATGCTTTCGACGTTTAAGAGCGCCGTTTACACGCAAGTATACCAGGGGCTGAACACCAACCCGGATACAAAGGAAAGCCTCGCCCATGACGATAAGCATTTTGCGGCGAAAAAGGTTTCCGAGATTTTAGAAAAGATTGCCAAGGGTGAGTCGGGCTGCTCGACGCCGGGCGATCCGAATGCGTGCATTCCGTTTGTGGATTGCAGCGACGAGGGCCGCAAGGCGCTGGTGAGCGTGGATATCGGAAATGAATTACTGCCTGCGCTCAAAGGGAAATACGGCAGCTCGCTTTTTGACTGGAAGCAGGAGCTGACTACGGGCCTTGCAACCAAGGTATCTGGCGAGCTGGCGCCGGGTGCAGGCGAAGCGCAGAAGCGCAACGAGTGGGGCAACCGCTTTGTGGCGGAAAATACAAAATTGATGGAATGGAAGCGCAAGGAACTGCACGCCAATGCGCAGGCCAAGGCGCAGGGCTGGAAAAACCTGCAGTCGGAACTTGCAGAACTTAACCCGGCGACGCGTTCTAAAGAAATATCGGTGGATGAATTTGAGCAGCGGTTCAAGGAATCGGCAGGGCTTGCGCCGGCACTTGCAAATGGTGCGGGATACCGCGATGCGGTGAAGGCTTATCTGGCCAGTGAGGGGGCACTTATGGCTGCGGGCGGGCCGGAAGCGAAGGGCGCTGATGCAGCGCTGAAAGACATTGCTGCGAAGCATAACGCGGTGACGGCGCTGCGCGATGCGGCAATTGCAGGCAAGCTGCAAGACGCGAATGCGCGCATGAGCGAAGCGGATGCCCGCAAGGCGCAAACGGGCTTTTTTGGCGCAAAGTTTGTAACCGTTGAGGACCATATTAAGGGCAACCCGACGGATGAGAACGTAAAGAAAATTGTGGCGCTGCGGGCGCAGCTCGATGCGCAGCAGAAGCTTTTTGACGATGGGATGAAAGGGCTTCAGGACAAGGCCTATACGGAAGCGGTTGCGAAAATGACCGCGCTGAAAGACGCTGTGACGCCCGTGGATTTGAAATTGCGCGACGGTTATCTGGCGGTGGTGGAAAACGCGAAGCTTAAGGAAGTGGCGCTGAAGGAAACCTACTCTCAGGAAATGCAGCGGTTATATATTGAGATTCAACCGAGCTACGCGAAGCTGCCCGACGGCCCGCAAGCGACGCCGGCTGTGAAGGCGGCGGTTGCTGAGCGCGCGAAGGCTGTGCAGAATACGCCGGAAGAACATGATGTGTTTGTGAAGGATTTTGAGCGGCAGCTGGGCGAGATCAGCAGGGCGTTTTCACGCGATGGCGCAAGCGGCGGGCTACAGCTGATGCGCGACCGCGACGCAAATGCCAAAGTAGGGCAAGCGCCGGAACTGGCGGGCGACGCCAAGAGCCGCTTCTCGGCGATTACGCCGGAAAATATTACCGAGAAAATGGCGCATGCATACCCCAAGCTGGACACGCTGGCGCTGGAAGAAAAATTGCGCAACATGCTGCCGGAGATTATTGCGCTGCGGCCCATGCGCCACCCGGTTAAGGCAAGCGCAGGCGACGATAAGCTTTCGCCCAAGGCGAAGGCGATGCTTGCTTACCTTGATACCACGGAAGTTTATACGGTGGAGTCGGGCGTGAATAAGGGCAAGAAGGTTTTGTTCATTGATAAGGACATGCCGGGTTCGCGGTTTGTGCCTAATGGGGCGATGACGCTGCTGGCCAACTTCGCAGGGCAGAACGCATTTGATGCTAAATGGCGCGACTTTGAAACCAAGAACGGCAAAAAAACGCTGATGGATTTGACCGAGCAGGGCCAAAAAGACCTGATTGATCTTGCGGTGGGCCTGAAGCAACGCATTGATTCCAAGGATATGCCCGATGAGGCGAAGGGCAAATACCAAGATACGCTGGCGAAGCTGCGCAAGCTTACGGGCGAGCTGAGCGTGAGCGCGAACCGCTACGGCGCGAAGGATGCGATGTGGGCGAAGGCTAACGATATTATCAGCAAAGATGAAACGCTGGCGGCGCTGGCAAAACCCATCCCTGCGCCGGTGAGCGCTACGAATGAAGTTTGGGGCGCGACGGGCGCGGCGGTTCTGGGAACCGGGGCGATGGCGGCCCCCCTGCCTAAGCCCGCCGGACCTATGGTTGCCGATAAGACGGCTGGGCAAGGCCCGCAATAATTTCCTGTTAGGTTATTTTTTCCACTGCCCGGCGGTGTAATCCCCGGCACCGTGCTGGCGCAGGTATTGCGTGAAGGATTTCGCGCCGCTGGGGGCTTTGACGTGCTCGCGCTTCATGGGCGTTGCGATCATGCCCGCGAGGAGATCGCACGCCTGGTCGAAGCTTTGCTTGTTGCGCGACTCACGGGGGTTGTGGCTGATGGGGTCGTCTTGCTTGATGAAGATCATGACGCTGGGGGTGCCGGTGTTTGCGAACATGGCGGTGTCGTGGCCTGCGCCGCTGGTGACGATGCCGGGTTTCAGGCCTAGCTTTGCGGCGACAGTTTGCGCGTGGCTGATGACGCTTTTGTCCATGGCGGCGGGGTCGGTGAATTTGGGTTCGGGTAAGGTGATTTTCAGTTGCCCGCTTTTGTTGGCGTGCTGGATGTCGGCGGATTTGCCTTGCAGGAAGGTTGCGAATTCCTTGAGCAGAGGTTTTTCGGCGGAGCGAATTTCCAGTGAGAATTTGGTGGTTGTGGGGGAGGCTTGGGTTGTGCTTACGACGGCGGGAGTGAAAACGAGGTCGTGGCCTTGCGATTGTTTTTCTTTGGTCCAGTCATTTGCGGCGTGGATCAGCTCGGCGAAGGCGATCACGGTGTTTGCCTGGTCTTTGGGTAGGGCTTCGCTTATCCGGTGGGAGACTGTGGTGATGTTGGATGGGGGCAGGGTAATTTTGAGTTTGCCGGGTTTGTTCGCGCCCTGAAGTTCGGCGCTTTTGGCATTTAGGAATTCGTTGAACTCTGTTGAGAGTTCGGGATTGCTGGTGCTGTAGTCGAGCGAGAATTTCGCGTTTGCGGCAACGGTGGTGGGCGAGGTGTTGGTGGTGCTTACAACGGAGGGAGAGAAGACGAAGTTTGCGCCTTCTGCCTGTTTTTGCCTGGCCCATTCGTTTGCGGCGTGGATGAGTTCGGCAAAGGCGACGATGGCGTCGGCGCGGTCTTCGGGGAAGGTGGCGCCGGAGTGGGCGGCTTCGCCTTTGATGGTGGCGTTGGTGATGCTGTTTTTGCCGCGCTGGGCGGTGGTGCCTTTGATGATGCCATTTAAGAAGCGGGTGTTGCCGCGGATGGAGTTGACGATGCCGATGGTAACGTCTTGCTTGGCACAGTAGTTGCCCTGCTCGATATGGGCTTCGGCGAGGAAGCCGATCAGGGACTTGGCGTCGTTTTGCGTGGGGAATAATGTTGGGCCGGCGTCGAGCTTATCGTTTAAGCGCATGACGGGGATGCCGAGATTGGCCATGTTGCTGAAGACGGTTTCTTCGTTCTGGCGGTTGTAAAGTGCGCCGAGCTGCGCGGCGCTGAGCTGGCCGGTTGCGAGTTTGGAGCCGATGGACACCTGGCCGTTGATGCAGCTTTCTTCAGAGCGGGCGATCATGACGCAGATGTCATTGTCGGGCGTTATCTTTGCGCGGTTGAAACCGGCGACGACGGCGATGCCAGCGGCGATGCCGTCGCGGCCATCATGCGCGCCGCCTTTTTCTACCGTGTCGAGATGGGAGACGATGACATCGGTTTTAGTGGGGCGGCCGTGCTGGGTGTTTTTGCCTTCCTTGATCAGGTACACGTTGCCCGCGAGATCGGACAGCGCTTTCATGCCTTGTTTCTCGACGGCTTCTTTGACCACGATGTCTATGGCTTCCTGCTCGGCGGGCATGTAGCCGGAGGTGTGCATGCCCTTGCGCTGGGGCTCGTCGCTCCAGTGTTTATCTTTCAGTTCCTGCAGCAGCTTTTCGGCCAGTGCATAATCTGGGGTGGGGGCGTATTTCTGATGTGGCACGGGTGTCTAATTGGTTGGGGTAAGGTCTTAAAATAAATGAATTATACCGATATTTCAATTATAAAGGTTAATGATGTAATATTGTTTAATTGGGTAAGCGGCTGATTTTTTGGCTATTTGCGCTTTTTGCGGCCAGCGGTCGGACTTGTAAAAGCTGGCTGCTGAAGAATGTTATGCTGCGGCAAGGTCTTCCTCGGTCACTTCGGGGGTGAATTCCAGAAGCATGGTTTTGATTTGGGTGAAGGCGTCGTTTAGGGCGGCTTCATTAGTGGAGCGGCTTACTAAACTTGTGCCGAGGCGTTGGTTGCGGATGAAGGGGTAGGAGCCGATTTCGACTTCCGGGCAGTGGTTCTGGATGGCGGTTAGTTTTTCGGCGATGAGGCCTTCGGTGATGTAGGCCGAAAGGGTGCGGGAATGGGTTTTCGCGCCGCCTTTCAGGATGGGTTTGATGAAGCCGAACATGGCCTGCATGATGCTGGGGACACCGGCCATGACGAACACGTTTTCGATTTGGAAGCCGGGGGCGGCGCTGACCGGATTTGGGATCAGGGATGCGCCCTCGGGGATTTCGGCCATTTTGAGGCGGGCGGGGTTTAGCTGCTCGCGGCCATAGTGTTTTTCTAAGATTGCCTCGGCCTGTGGGTTTAGCAGGAGGGGCACGGCGAAGGCTTTGGCGATGGACAGTGAGGTGATGTCGTCGTGGGTGGGGCCGATGCCGCCGGTGGTGAAAACATAGGTAAACCGGGTGCGGCAGGCGTTTACGGTTTCGATGATTATCTGCTCAATGTCAGGGATTATGCGGGTTTCGAGCATTTTTACGCCGGATTCGTTCAGCTCGCGGGCGATATAGGCGAGGTTTTTGTCCTGCGTGCGGCCGGAAAGCACTTCATTGCCAATGATAATCAGGCAGGCTGTGGGCGAAGGCTTTGCTTGCATAGGGCGCTTTTCTCCTGATAAAACTAGTCTTATATAATAGAAATTAACGCCGCAGGAAAGACCAAACGTGTTTGACGACAACCGACCGATAACGATTCATAAACCGGAAGACTACGAGGGCATGCGCCGCGCGGGTAAACTCGCTGCCGAAGTGCTGGACATGATTGCGCCGCATGTGTTGCCGGGGGTGACGACCGATAGCCTGAACACGCTGTGCCACGACATGATCGTGGGGCGGGGGGCGATTCCTGCGCCGCTGGGGTATCGCGGATTTCCAAAATCCATTTGCACGTCGGTGAACCATGTGGTGTGCCACGGGATTCCGAGCGGGCTGGTGCTGAAGGATGGCGATACGGTGAATATTGACGTGACGGTGATTGTGGACGGCTGGCACGGCGATACGAGCCGGATGTATTGGGCGGGTTCGCCCTCAATCAAGGCGAAGCGGCTGACGCAGATTACGTATGAGGCGACCATGCTTGGCATTGAGCAGGTGAAGCCGGGAAATACGGTGGGTGATATTGGGCATGCGATTCAGACCTATGCAGAGAAGCATGGGTATTCGGTGGTGCGGGATTATTGCGGGCATGGGCTGGGGAAAATTTTCCATACTGCGCCGAATATTTTGCATTACGGCGAGCGCGGCGAAGGGCCGGTGCTGAAGGAAGGCATGTTCTTTACCGTGGAGCCGATGATCAATGCGGGGAATTTCGACACCATCCTTTCGCGCCATGACGGGTGGACGGTGACCACGCGCGACAAATCGCTTTCGGCGCAGTTCGAGCATTCGCTGGGCGTGACGGCGACGGGGTATGAGCTTTTCACCAAATCGCCCACGGGCAAGGATTTTCCGCCCTATGCCTAAGAAGCCGCCAACTTCGGGAATGTCGGAACCGGCGGCGCTTGAGCTGGTGTCGGTCAGGCCTGAGGCGGAACTTTTTGGCGAAGTGGGATTGCTGGAGCCGATGGCGGCCAAAGCGCTATCCGCCAAGCCGCTGCATACCGGGCACCGGAAGCGGTTGCGCGAGCGGTTTTTGAACGCAGGCCCAGCGGCGCTTGCGGATTATGAATTACTGGAGATGATTTTATTCCCCGCGAAGCCGATGGGGGATGTGAAGCCCATGGCGAAAATGCTGCTGCTGGAGTTTGGCAGTTTCGGGCGGGTGCTGCATGCGGACCCGGTTGCGCTGATGAAAGTGGAGGGCGTGAACGAAGCGGCGGTGGTGGCGATTAAGGTGACCAAGGCTGCGGCCGAACGGTTGCTGCGCGAAGAGGTTGCGGATAAACCGCTGATCAATACGTCGGCGAGTTTGATCAATTATTGCAAGGTGCATATTGGGAACAACAAGGAAGAAGAATTCCATGTGTTGTTTTTGAATAATAAGCTGGAGCTGATGTTTGACGAGCGGCAGCAAAAGGGGACGGTGAACCATACGCCGGTGTATCCGCGCGAGGTGGTGAAGCGGGCATTGGAGATTGGGGCGAGCAGTATTATTTTAGTGCATAACCACCCTAGCGGCGACGTGACGCCCAGCCGCGCGGATGTGGATGTGACACGCCAGATCGTGACGGCGGCGGAGATGCTGGGTATTGAGGTGCATGACCATATTATCATCGGGCCGAAGAAGCATTTTTCGTTTAAAGCCAAGGACATGATTTAGATGGTGGCCTGGGGACTTACCGACGGTAGCGCAGGCATGGCGGCGCAGGTGAAGGCGCTGGCGGTGGCGCTGGGAAAACCCGTGGAGATGAAAAAAATTGCGGTGAGGAAGCCGTATGTGTGGCTGCCCAATGCGGTGCATGCGCTGCTCAGGCCATTTATTTTTCCGCGATTTTTAGATGAGGGGAGCGATGCGCTTTCGGAGCCTTGGCCGGAATTGGTGATTAGCTGCGGGCGGCGGGCGGGGTTGATTGCGGCGGGGATGCGGGCGAAGACGCCGCACGGCAAGCCGCTCTATATTCATATTCAGGACCCGCAGATGTCGCCTAAGCATTTCGACGTGGTGGTGGCGATGGCGCATGACAAGGTGGAGGGCGACAACGTGATCAAGACGGTGTATGCGCTGCACCGGATTACGCCGGAGGCGCTGGCGCATGCGCGGGCGCAGTTTACGCCGAAGTTCGCGCAGTATCCGGGGCCGCATGTGGCGGTGCTGCTGGGCGGGAGTACGAATAAATATCATTTCACCGAAGCTGCGATGCAGGGTGTGGTTGCGCAGTTGCAGGCGGTGCTGGCGCAGTCGGAGGGATCACTGCTGATTACGCCGTCGCGCAGGACGGGTGAGAAAAATATTGCGCTGCTGCGCGAGGCATTCGCGGGGAATGCGCGGGTGTATATTTATGACTTCGTGGAGGAGAACCCGTATATGGGGCTGCTTGCGTGCGCGGAGATTCTGATCGTGAGCAACGACTCGGTGAACATGATGAGCGAGGCACACGCGACGGGAAAGCCCATTTATTTATTGAACCTGCCGGGACACGCGAATACGAAACCGGCGCGGTTTGGGAAGATGCTGGAAAAAGAAGGCGCGGCGCGGAGTTTGGTTCCGGTGCTGGAGCGCTGGACGTACCGCAAGAGCCATGAAATGGAATGGCTGACCAAGACGCTGGAAACGCGGCTTGCGAATTGCCACTGGTAAAAATAGCTTGGGGTAATTAATTAGAGGGAGAGGCTGCTGCTGGTTTGTTCGCGCGCTTTGCGAAGGGCAGTTGCCATTTTGTCGCCGCTCATGGCGTTTTCGGTTTCCATGCGGGTGCCCTTGGCCACCTGGGCGAGGGTGCGGAGATTTTCGACTTCGCGGAAAATAGCCAGAAGGGGGTTGTCACCTTCGCGGGTGCCTGCGGTGGGGATAAACATGCGGAGATCACCGCCGTTTACCGTTAAATCTACTTTGTTATCAGCACCCATAATCACAAAACCGCAGTTTCAAATCATTAACGCATAGGTTAACTATACCACAATAGTATCACCCGTTATGTTAAGGTTTGATGAACCTGCGAGGCTCTAAAAAAGCGGGAATTTGAATAAAATCCAATATATCACAGTGTCTTACGTGCTGTGAGTGAGGCGGGGAGTAGTAAGCTTCGATAATGTATTAATTTTTTATGCGGCGAGCAAAAATGCGGCAATATCGTCGTCGTGGATGTCGGTTAGCCACTCGTGGAAGATAAAATCCTGCAATGCCGGAGGGTTGCCGCCACCGGGGCCTAAAAGCTTTTCGAGCTGTTTGCGGGCGGTTGCGGGGAAAATTTCGGCCCAGTAATGGCTGAAAACAGTGTGGGCGGCTTCGGCGAATTCGGCGCGGGAGATGCTTTGCTGCTGGTTTTGTTCGTAGAGGGAGGCGAGTTCCTGCCGCAGGTTTTGGATCAGGGGCGAGGTTTTCGGGTTGGCATCCACACCGATGCAGAGGGCGCGGCAGGTGATGATGCGCCACATGTCGGCAGGGGAGCCGGGCACGCGGTCGTCCCAGAATTCGGCAAGGAGGTTGGCGATGGGGGTGCGGTTTTTTACGGAGGCGCGTTGCCACGCCACTAAGCGTTCGTGGCGGTTGCGTTTGGCGGCGCTTGCCATGGGGCCGGTGTAGAAGCGGCTGTTGATGCTCATGTCCTGCTCGTCGTCGAGATGGCCGTGTTCGTCGGCTTCTTCAAGTGCGAGGAGGGAGACTTCGCCGCTCCATGTTTCATAGGACAGGGGGTCAATGAGGGTAAAGAGTTTGGAGTCTACGGCCAGTGCGCGGTTGTGCGCGGAGTTGCCCGCAGTGGCCAGCATGCCGGAGGCGATAAGGTCGGGACGGTCGGCGGCCATGCGCAGCGCGGCTTCAAAGGTGCGCAGGCCGTCCATGACGACGGTGAAGAGGCGATGGGTGTTTCGCATATCTATGGCGGTATCAATCAGCACGTCGGCGAGGCGGCGGTGCATGAGCAGGGGCCAGCCGCGCGGGTAGGCGAGGCCAAATTTATTGACGAGGATATTGCGCATCTGGGCGTCGCCGGAATGTTTGTGGGCGGCGTAGGCGCTGGGGTCGGAGGTGGTGATGCGGCCATTGTCGTAGACCAGTTCGTCCTGGGCGTAGGCCACCAAGACCACGACGGGGTCGGGCAGGCCGCTTCGGGTGCGGTCGGCTTTGCGGTAATGGGCGAGGTTTACGAGGTCGGTTTTCAGCGCGATGGGCTGGTTGGCTTCAAAAAGCATATATTATTTCGAGAGGTTGGCGAGGGTGGTGGAGTGGTATTCGCGGCGGTGGGTGACGAAGACGACCAGCGCGGTGACGGCGATGAATAAATAAGGCTGGATAAACCATGCGAGTGCGGCGAGGCCGAAATAATAAGCGCGTAAACCGTTGTTGAAATGCTTGGCGGCATTGCCGATCAGGAAGCCGCCTTTGTTTGCGATGCTGTCGGTTTCGGCGCGGCACTCGTTGTGTGGGGGGATGGAGTTCACGAAGATGCCCGCATAATTATATTGGCGCATGGACCATGTGTATTTGAAGAAGGCGTAAATGAAGACCACGATGAGCAGGAAGATTTTCATCTCCCACATGAAGGGGGTGCTGGGTTGGGCGAAGGGGATGTTTTTGATGATGTCGGTGGAGCGGTCGTGGTAGCCGAGCATGGAGACGAGGCCTAGCACGATGAAGATGGTGGTGTTGGCGAAGAAGGCGATGGAGCGCTGGAGGTTGCCGATCATGATGACGTCCATGGTACGGTTGTCGCGGCGGGTCATTTCGCGCATCCACTGGGTGCGGTAATTATTGGTGATGGTGAGTAGGCTGCGGTCGCGGTGGCGGGCGTGTTCGGTGAAGCGGGCGTAGCCTGCCCAGCAGAGAATGAACCAGATGAGGGCGAGCAGGTCGGGGATGGGAAGATAGTCGGTGAAGGCTTCCATTAGGATTGTTCCGGCAGGCGCACGCGGTTTCCGGCGAAGAACACGGCGATGGCCACGGTGTTGTCGGCGAAGTGGCGGATTTCATACGTGGCGTGGTGCATGGTGATGAGGGTTTTGGCAAGCTCCAGGCTTACGTCGGTTTGCTCTTTCAGCAGCGATTCGATTTTGGCGCTGTGGGAGGGGGCGGGGGTGCGGGCGAGTTTTTCAGCAAGCTCCAGCAGCTCGGCCTGATTATAAGGTGAGTTAGCAGCGGAGCTGATGACGAGGGCGAAATAGACGCGGTCGCGGCCTTCGCCTACGGTTTTGGCCTCAAGGGTGATGGTGCCTTCGGGGAGGGTTTGGCCGAGGGCGTGGAGCAACAGGTTCATGATGATTTGCTGCAGGCGGAATTCGTCGGCGAGCAGGCGGGGCATGGGTTCTTGCAGAAGGACTTTGATGCCGAGCTTTTCGGCCTGCATTTTGTCGGAGATGAAGCGCAGGGCCTTGTTGATGGCGGCGGTGACATCTACGGGTTTTTCTACCAGATCAATGTAGTCCGTTTCCATTTTGGCGAGGGTGAGGAGGTCTTGCGTTGAGTCCATCAGGATGTTGCCGGTGGTGTAGATGTCGGCGGCGTATTGGCGGTATTTGCGGTTTTCGATGGGGCCGTAGAGCTGGTCTTTCATGACTTGCGCGCCGCCGATAATATTATTGAGGGGGTTGCGCATTTCCTGACAGACATAGGCCATGAACTCGGACTGGGAACGTTTTTCGACTTCGGCTTGTTCCTTGGCTTTGCGCAGCATGTACATTTTGTTGCGCAGCTCGTTTTGGATGCGGCGGTTTTCTTCGATGTATTCGGAGACTTTGAGAATCTGGGTGGCGAGGCCCTCGATTTCTACCGGGCCGCCCTTGTGCTGGGCAGCGCACACTTCGCCGCGCGCGACGCCGGAAGCAACGGCGGTGAGTTCGAGGATCGGTTTAATCATGCGCACACGCACGATCCAGAGGAATAACACGAAGAAGACGGCCATGCCGGTAAGCAATAACAGGCGCGCCCAGATGAGGCCGCGCACGGTGTCGTCGCTGAAGCGGGGGTCGTAAGCGAGGAGGACGATATAAGGATAGTCGCTGGCCATGCGGTAATAGGCATAATTAGAGCCGCCGAGGAAGGCGCTGCCGCGCGACACAAGGCCGCTGGGGGTCTTGGAGAAGTTGACATTCACCAGCTTTTTGAGCGGGAAATTATTGTTCACGAAGTCTTTGTCGTCGGACACCTGCGTGATGGGGATCAGGGTTTTGCTGACGATGGCGAAGCTCAAGCCGTCACGGCGGATGAGGCGGCTCAGGCGGTCGGTGAGGGCATCAATATCAATGGAGATCATGATGGTGCCGATGAACTTGCCGGTGTAGTCGGTGATGCCCATACTGACGGGGATGATCCAGCGGCCGGAGACGCGGCCTTCGATGGGGCGGCCGACGGTCATTTTCCAGGGGTCGGAGAAGGCTTTTTTGACGTAGTCGCGGTCGGAAATATCCACCGGTTTGTCCAGCACGCCTTTGTTGGAGCTTACGACGAGCATCTGCTCAGGGTTGATCCATGAGAGGATGGAGTAGATATAGTCCTTGTTGTCGAAGGACTTCATGATCTGGGCGAGTTTGATGAGGCTGCGGTCGTTATCCAGCACGATTTGCTTGCCGAGCGCGGTCAGGATGTAGCTGGCGCTTTCCATTTCGGTGGCGAGGGTGCGCTCGATGCGAAGGGATTCTTTTTCGAGGTCGCCTGCTACGACATCGGCGTGGTGCGTGTAGGTGGAATAGGTGACGCCGAGCGAGACGATGGCGAGGATGAAAAGGATGGCAGCAGAAAGCAGCGCGAAATCACGCGATAGCGAGGGCTGTGTCCATGGGCTTCTCATGTTGGGATTATCCAGCGTTATTCGAGATAGCGAAAAAGTTCGCCCAGTATAAGGGTTTTCGCAAGCTATGGAAAGGGAAAGGTTTTAGGCGGGAAGGGCGGGGGATTTGTCGTGGGCGTGGGCCTTTTGGGTGGCAACCGTGTCGGCGTAGGTGGCTTCACGCGCAGAAGCGCTCACAATCTGGGTTTTGGGCTGAATGGTGTCGGTGAAGCGCTTTTCAGGGACGATAGCGCTTTCAAGTGCAGTTTGGGGGGCGGGCTGCTCCGGGGTTTCGGGGGCGGCGGTGTGTTTGGCGTGCCATGGCTCGTTCTTTTTGGCGAAGAAGCGGCTGCCGCTATATAATAAGATAGTGGCGGCGGCAGTGGCGAACACGTCGAGCGCGCCGATCTTGCCGTAGCGGAAGGCTTTGGTTTCGTTGGCGACCGTTTTGGCCAAGCCGGGGGTGTGGGTGGGTTTTTTGATGACTTTGCACACCTGTTCGGCGAATTTTTCCTCGAACTTCTGGAATTTGTCGCCACCCCAGATAGCCACTGCGCCTTGCAGGCTTACGAACACGGCCGTGTAGGCCGCGACGCGGCCTGCGATGAGGCTTGTCCATGTTTGTTTGGGGTCCTGATCCACGGATGCGTCGTGCGATTTGTCGCCGAGCATGGCGTTGAATTTTTCGACCAGTTCGGGTTTGTAGTTTTCCATCACCTTTACGGGGATGATGGCGGCATTGCCCAATGAACCTAAAATAGCGGTGTTGAAAGTTTGTTCGGCGACATGTTTGCTCACGCCTTTTTTCTTGAGGGCGGTGGTCATCCAGTCGTGGAATTTTTTGCCGCTGCCGTATTTGGTAAAGTAGGTCCAGGGCAGGGTTGCTACGAACACGCCCGCGAATGCGATGCCGCCGTAGGTCACCCAGTCGAACAGCTTTTCACCCTTGGAGGTCGAAGTTTTTTTGGCCTTTTCCTCGGCCTGTATTTCCGGAGAATTTACCGGGTGGGTGTGGTCGGGTTTGATTTCGGGTTTCTTTTCCATGTGGCCCTCAGGTTGCTATGGAAAAGGTTTTGTCGCGGTCGCGCAGGCCAGCGGCGTGGCTTTCAGCGGGGGCGAGCTTAGTGACTTTCGAGGCGAAGCTGGGTTTGGGCTCTTCGGGGGTAATGGTGATTTCGTTGAGCTTGATTTCCTTGCCTGCGGGGTCGGCTTCGTCGTTCAGCTCTTTGGGCATGCGGGCTTTTTTAGCGCCCGTTGTCAGGTTCATGGTGACGGCGTGGATGCCGGTGAAGATGGTGTCGAGGGCGGCGAAGCCCAGATAGCGCTCGAAGGTTTCGTTACCGGCGAGTTTTTTGCCTCCGGGGACATAGCCGGATTTGAGGCCTTTGTTTACGTTGCTTACGATGCCGTCGGTGATGTTCTTTTTGCCCACGGTGTATTCGATAGCGTGGCCGCTGGCGACGATGGCGACAGAGGCGATGACGCGGCGCTTGACGATGTTGAACCACGATTGCTTGGGCTGTTCGTACTTGATGTATATTTCTTCGGGCGTGGCTTCGGTGCCGTCGGCCTTGTTCTGGTCAACGCCCATTTTTTTGTTCAGCCAGTGAACGATGGGGCGTTTGTTGTCCTCTAAAGGTTTGGTGGCGAGGGCCGCGATCCAGCCGCCGCCGGTGAGGGCAAGTACTTCCCATGCGCCTTTGGCGGTGCGTTGGGCGTGGGTTGCGTTGATGATGCCGGTTTTCAGCAGGCCGCGCTCAGTGGCGCCGATGACCTTATCGAGATGCTTGCGGCCCGCGAGGTTGGTGAAGTAATCCGCGGCCACCAGCGAAATGCCGAGATTGGCGAAATAGTTCAGGCCCGTGTAGACCATGCGGTCGAACCATTTTTCGCCCTTGCTCATTTCGGGCGGCTGGTCGTGTGATTCGGATGTGTGGATGAGGTGTTTCGTGCTCATGCGCTAACCTGCCAGACTGGGGGCGGCGTCGCTTTTTTCGGCGCGGGCGGCGAAGCTTTCGGATTTGCGCGAGGCGATGGCGGGCTTGGCGGCCTGCTCGGCGCGGATGCGTTCTGCGTGGGTGGTTTCGGATTCTTTTTGCGGTTCGGCCTTGGTTTCTTTGGCGCGCAGGTCTTCGTATTCCTGTTTCACGTACTGGATCTGGTCCACGCTTTTTTCGCTGGCGCTGGGGGAGTCGTCGTCGCCTTTTTCGTGCGGCATCTGGGCTTTTTTAGCGCCGTTGGTGACTTTCATGATTACGGCGGTGATTTTGGTAAATACCGTGTCGAGGGCGGCAAGGCCGAGATAGCGCTGGGCGGTTTTGTTTTTAGTGAAGGATTCGCCGCCGGGGATGTAGCCGGACTTCATGACCTTGTTCACTTTGTCCACGACGAAATTTTCCACGACTGCTTTGCCGCCATGCGGATCGTCAGGGCCGGTATAGGTTTTGGATTTATCGCGGTCGCGGAAGGCGGCGTTTACCACGTGGCCCGTGCCGACTACGGCTGCGGTTGCCAGCGCGCGGCGGCCAAGCACGTTCAGCCAGCTTTGCTTGGGCTGCTCCTGTTCGATGTAGATTTCGTCGGGCTTCAGCTCTTTGCCATCAGCGCCCGTTTGGTCTACGCCCATTTTATTGTTCAGCCAATGCACGATGGGGCGCTTGTTGTCTTCCATCATTTTGATGGGCACGATGAGCAGCCAGCCACCGGAGAGGAGGGTCAGGGTTTTGAGCGCGGTCTGCGAATTCAGGAAGGCTTTTTCGTAACTCGCCATTTTGGTGCTGGCGATGGCGTGGCCCAGTTTTTCGGCACCCTTGTTCAGGATGTCTTTGCCCTTCAGGTTGCAGAAATAATCGGCGATGACGATGGAGGAGCCAAGGTTCAGCCAGTAGTTGATGCCGCTATAGACCCCCCAGCTGAAGAGCTTTTCGCCCTTGGACATGGTGCCGTGGGCGGCGACGGCTTTGCCCGCCTGCTCAACAGACGTGTCGGGCGTTGCTTTAGGCGCAGCCGAAGACGCGCCAGCGTTTGCGGGCGACAATTCCTTCGTTTCTTGAGCCTTTTCAGCCATTTATAAATCCATGGGACGGAAAAATCTTATTGTCCCAGCTTCATTTATAGCACAAACCCCCGGATTTTGGTGTGAAGGTTTGATGAAGAACTCACAGTTTTTGCCTGTGAATTGTTGGATTAAGGTATTGAAGTTATGGTTGAATCATCGGGTGCTTGCAGGGTGGGGGAAGCGGCGGTTAACGCGCCATTATGCTGCATGCCGGCGACTAATTGCGTAACATTATGTTTCATCATGGCAATATAGGTTGGGGCGGGGCCGTTGGGGCCGGAGAGGGCATCGGTATATAATGTGCCGCCGATGAAGGCGCCAACGTCCTGCTGGAGCTGCTTCATGAGCTTGTCGTCGTTGACGTTTTCAAAGAAAACGGCGCGGATCTGCTCTTTGCGCATCTGGTCTTCGATTTTGGCGAGGTTTGCGGCACTGGGGCTGCTTTCGTTGGTGACGCCTGCGGGGGCGAGGAAACGCACGCCATAATAACGCCCGAAATATTGGAAGGCGTCGTGGGTGGTGATGACAACGCGCTTGTCTTCGGGCACGGAATTGATCTGTTGTTTGATCCAGTATTCGAGGCCCTGCAGTTCGCGGGCGAACAGCTCGGCGTTTTCTTTGTATTTTGCGGAGTGGGGGCGGTCGGCTTCGATGAATGCGTCGCGGATATTGTCAATATAGGTTTGCACGTTGGAGATGCTTTGCCATGCGTGGGGGTCGAGGTCGAGCTTGTCGTTGACGGCCAGCGAAGTGACGTTTTTAGCGGCTACGACCACGGGGCCGGAATAGCCGGAAGAGACGATGAGGCGGCCCATCCAGCCTTCAAAGCTGATGCCGTTTACGACGACGAGATCGGCGTTTTCAAGCGCTTTTACGGCTTCGGGGGTTGGTTCAAACGCGTGGGCGTCGGCGTTGGGGCCGACGAGGGTGGTGACTTCGATATTGTCGCCGCCGATGCGCGAGACGATGTCGCCCAGCACGCTGAAGGTAACGACGACGCGCAGCTTTGCGGCGTAGGCATAAGAAGGGGTGAAACTGGCCAGCAGGGTGAGTAATAAAACGAAACGGCGAAGCATGGTGGACTCCTAACTGGCGTAGTGTTTATGAGGGAAAAAGCGGGAAGCGAGACTGCCGTTTGTGCCGAAGGCGACGGAGAAAAGATAGCATGCCCCGGAGCAAAGCACGATAGCGGGCCCGGAGGGTAATGCATAATGATAGGACATTAGCAGGCCCGCGAAGGAGGCGAAGGCAGCGAGGGCGATGCTCATGATAATGGCGGCATCTACCGAGCGGGTCCAGAAGCGCGACGCGATGGCGGGAAGGACCATGACACCCATGGCCATGAGGGTGCCGATGGTTTGGAAGGCGGCGACGAGGTTTAAAACCAGCAGCACCAAAAAAAGCTGGTGGCTCAGGCCGCCGCGCCCACCGACGGAGCGCAGGAAGCCGGGGTCGAAACATTCAACGACCAGGGTGCGGTACAATGCCGCGAGCACGAGGGTGGAAATGCTGGCGGTGGTGCTGATGAGGAGGAGGGCGGTTTTGTCTACGGCCAATACGTTGCCGAAAAGAATGTGCATGAGGTCTACGGGAGTGCCGTGCAGGGTGATGATCATGACACCTGCGGCAAGCGACAGGGTGAACATGCCGGTGAAGCTGGCGTCTTCCTTGAGGTCGGTGAAGCGGGTGAGCGCGCCTGCGGTAAGGGCTACCAATAATCCGGCGATAATGCCGCCGATGGTCATGGGGAGGACTGCGAGGCCGAAGCACATGAAGGCGATGGCCGCGCCGGGGAGGACCGCGTGGGACATGGCGTCGCCGACGAGGGCCATGCGGCGCAGGACTAAGAACACGCCCAGCGGCGCGCCGCTGATGGCAAGCGCGATGCAGGCAATAAGGGCGCGGCGCATGAAGCCGTAATCAATGAAGGGTTGGAACAGGAGTTCATACATGCTCATACGGCGCGCTCGCAGACGGAGGCGGCGGTTTGGTCGGGGCGGAAAAAACGCGCGTTGAGCAGGTTTTCAGGGTGGAGGGTTTTGTCCGTGCTGCCCCATGCGATGCACTCGCGGGCCATCAATAAACACTCAGGGAAATGGGCGCGGATCTGCTCGAAATCATGCAGCACGCAGATGACGGTGCGGCCTTCCTTGTGCCAGCGCTGGATGATTTCCATGAGGTGGCGGGTGGTGGATTCGTCAATGGCGTTGAAGGGTTCGTCGAGGAGGATGAGGGATGCGTCCTGCACCAGTAGCCGTGCGAAAAGGGCGCGCTGGAACTGGCCTGCGGAGAGGTTGCTGAGGGTGCGGTTTTCAAGGCCGCGAAGGCCCACCTGGCTCAGGGCTTCGCGGGCCTGTGCTTTCATGCCAGCGGTGAGGGCGCGGCGGTTGCCTGCTTCGTGCCAGAATCCGGTAGTGACCATGTGCAGGAGCGAAAGGGGGAAGTCGCGCTGCATGTCGGTGGCCTGGGGGAGATAGGCGACGCGCTGGCCGGGGGATTTTTGGAAGGTGATGGTGCCTTCGTCGGGCGCGGTGATGCCGGCGATGGATTTCAGGAGTGTGGATTTGCCGGCGCCGTTGGGGCCTGCGATGGCGGTGAGGGAGCCGCTGGCGAATGTGCCGCTGATGTGGTGCACGGCGGGGTGGCGGTTGTAGCTGACGGTGAGGTTTTTAAGGGTGACGCCGATCATCGCACAGCCCAGAAGGTGAGCGCCCAGAGGAGGGCGAGAAGGAGGGAGGCGGTGAACATGCGCGCGGGCGCGCTCCAATAATACATTATGCCTTAGCCCCTGTTTTCGGAGCTTGGCATTTTTCGCAGAGGCCCAACAGTTCCAGCATTTCACGCTCGATGTGGAATTTAAGTTTTTTGCCGAGTTCCCCGATCACGTCGCAGAGGCGGTGGTCGTGGATTTCTACGGTGGTGCCGCAGTCGCGGCACACGGCGAAGCTGGTGCCGGGGTGGGGGTGGTCGTGGCTGGCGTGGTCGCCGTGGCAGGCGACGAAGGCGTTCATGGATTCGATGCGGTGGACGAG
>JAYULW010000124.1:0-7053 GCA_043763155.1 Alphaproteobacteria bacterium
CTCCTCTCCACCGCCATCATCGAATCCGGCCTCGACATCCCCACCGCCAACACCATGATAATCCATAACGCCCATCTCTTCGGCCTGAGCCAGCTATACCAGATGCGCGGCCGCGTCGGCCGCGGCAAAACCCGCGCCTATGCCTATTTCTTATTGCCCCACCGCAAAACCTTAAGCAGAAACGCCACCCGCCGCCTCGAAGTCATGCAAACCCTCGACACCCTCGGCGCAGGCTTTACGCTCGCCAGCCATGACATGGATATCCGCGGCTTCGGCAACCTCGTGGGCGAAGAACAATCCGGCCACATCCGCGAAGTCGGCATGGAGCTATACCAGCACATGCTCGAAGACGCCGTGGCCAAGCTCAAATCCGCCAAGAACACAGAGCCGGAAGAAGAGCTTCAGGAATGGAGCCCGCAAATCAATCTCGGCCTTTCCGTCCTCATCCCCGAGGAATACGTGGGCGACCTTCAGCTCCGCCTTGGCCTCTACCGTCGCGTGGCGGAAATGATTAACGAAGAAGATATCAACTCCTTCGCCGCGGAACTCACCGACCGTTTCGGCCCCATGCCGCAGGAAGTTACCCAGCTCATCGCCGTCCTCGGCATCAAGCTATTATGCAAAAAAGCCAATATCGAGCGCGTTGATGTCGGGCCCAAAGGTGCGGTCATGTCCTTCCGCGAAAACAAGTTCAGCAACCCCGATGCTCTTCTTAACTATGTGGACAAAAATATCCGCTATTTCAAAGTCCGCCCCGACATGAAAATCGTCTACACCCATGACTGGAAAGACGAGGCCGACAAGCTCGCCCGCATCCGCAAAGTTACCTCCGATCTTGCATCATTAATACAAGCACCTGAAAAAACTACACAAAACCAATAGTTACCATTTTAACGCTTTTCGGTTAAACTAAGTCAAACCAGCGTGTTAACTTTATGCAGCACTCTAAACTCCTGAAGATTGAACTGGGCCACCCACCCCACGGCCATGAGGTGAGCCACATCGAAAAGGATAAGCCCGCCATTTTCATCTTCGAAGGCGATGGCTCCTTCGACCTGGAATATGCCGCCCGTAAAGATAATCAGTATCTCGCCCGTCTCACCGCCGGACTCTGCCCCGATGGCGCGGTAAACCTTTATACGATTGAAAGCGATTATTACCTTCGTAAAGGCCTCATCGTGCGTGACTACAACAACGACCCGCAGCGCTTCACCACCCCCGTCATTCAGGAGCTAGTAAGCGAGACCATGCTCAAAGACACGGACGATATTACGAACCTTAGCGGCACAAAGCGCAAAGCGGCGGTAAATTCCGTCAAACTCGCCCTCAGCCGCCAGATGTCGGTTGGCTATAGTATAGGCGGTGAGATTATTCAGGAAATGGTCAACGCCATGAATAATACGCTGCTGGACAAGGGCTTCACCAAATCCGAAGCCAAGGAATGCGTTGAGCATTTCAGTGCCGGCACCATCGGCAACCCAGCAATACTGACGCCAAAACAGAGTAACGCTTCGCAACTGCACACAATCCTGTCTGAAGATGAAACGGTTTTCAGCAGGACCGATGGCAAGAACCAGATAATCGTAAATGACCCTCACCCCACCGCCCACCTCAATTACTCAACCTATGGCGCGAACAACCTCGCCATCATCAGCTCGCCTGTCTCCCCCGGCCACGAAGACGGCCCCCACACCTACGCGGTAAAGTTGGAGCGCCGCCGCACCGCACGCAGCGAGGATAAAACCCCCGAAGAGACCCGCCCCGCCATTCCCGCCGCGGTCATAGCAAACCCCGTCCGCGTTCCCGGCCAGCCTCCCCAACCCCAATGGATTTCTAAAACAGTCGAGCGTGAAACCGATGGCTATCACGACCTCTACCTCAATACCAATATTGATCGCAACGCCCGCCTTGACCTGCAAACCTACGGGTTTAACCCCGGCGCTAACGTCTTCTGGGAAGGCATGAAACGCCTGATGGAAAACGCCCGTAAAGGCTACGGCGAAGGAACCTATCAGCCGCCTGCCGTTGTCGTAGAACAAATCCGCACGCAACTGCTAAGCCCAGAGGGCAAGCGCACCGTCATGGATAAAGTGAAAGCCAGCCTGAATGCCTATGATGCAGACATGCAATGGATAAAAGCCCAACCTGGCCACACGCGCTAAGCCACACGCCCTTTCCTCCCGTCAATAATAAACACTGGCAATCCAACGGGATTTATACTTATCTACCTGCCTGATAGAAACAGGCAGGCCATCAATGAAGCCAGAAGAATTCGTCTACATCGCGCTGATCCTGCTCACCGGCTGCATCTTCCTATATGCCACCCGCCAGCTGCTCAACGGCTGGCTGAAACTCTACCTCGCCCTCGCCCTCTCGCTGGCCGCCTATGTCTATACCGCTTATGGACAGTGGGACATGATTTTCCCCAAAGACAGCGCATGGAAGCACGCTTACGGCTCCCAGCCCAAGAAAGTCCTCTTCCACTGGCATGAAAACTACCACTACTACCTCGGCGCCAAATACTTCCCCGAAGTGGGCTATAAAGGCCTGTACGAAACCGTCGCCTACGCCGATAAAATTTCACTCGACCCCACGCTCACCGCGCAAGGAATGCGCTCATTGCGTGACCCCACCTACCCTGTAAGCATGACCGAGGCGCTTCGCCGCGGACGCGAGGAATTCCGCCCTAATTTCACAGAAGAACGCTGGGCCTCCTTCGTAGATGATCTGGAAACATTCAAATCAACCGGTAAATACGGCTGGCTCGACATCGGCCTGTTCGACGCGGGCTACAACCCTCCCCCCAGCTGGGCGGTATATGGCCACACCATGGCAGAACTGGTCCCCATCACACAGGCGCAGTCGTGGTTTGGCGACCACAGTCCCAACTGGTACCAGATTGAATGGGTGGGCGTCTTTGACCCTATCATCCTCGCCATCGCCATCGGCTTTGTCGTCTGGGCCTTCGGCTGGCTGGGCGCGGTCAGCTTCCTGTTCCTCTTCTTTATGAACGAACCCGCCAATTTCGGTTGGATTGCCGGGGGCTTCCTGCGCTATACATGGCTGGTCTTCCTCATGATAGGCCTGTCCTGCCTTAAAAAAGAACGTTATCTCCCCGCCGGGATTTTCCTCGGCCTCAGCGCCGCCGACCGGATCTTCCCCGCAGCCTTTCTCGCTGGCGCCGCCCTAACCCTTTTCGCAAATTACACCCGTAACCGCGACCTGCGCCCCCTTCTGCGCCTGTGCATCGGCGCAGGAACATCCATCGCCATAATCGTTGGCCTCAGCGTCCTCATGTTCGGCATGGATGCATGGGTGGGCTTTTATGAAAAGATCATGGCGCATAAGGATTTATTCTTTGTAAATCACATTGGCTACCGCCGCATCGCCGTCTATAGCCAGGACATTCTCGGGCAGGATTTCTGGTGGGAGCCCGGCCTGAACCGCTTCCGCGACTGGAACGCAAAACTCGTCGCCCACTGGAACGAAGTGCGCCCCCTGCACATGGTGCTCTGGGCAGTCCTCATCATCGCCGCAAGTTTCGCTTCATGGCGCTCCCGTGCCGAAGAGGCCGCCCTCATGCTGGGCGGCCTGCTTTTCTTCCTCTCCGAGATCGCGGCAAACTATTATTATATCTACTTCCCCATGATTTTCGTGGTCATCCTCACCGCTACCTATACCCGCCTGCGCCAGTGGCTGCTCGCAGCCTTCCTCCTCCTCTGGGCCTCCCTCTGGTATTACCATTTCGCAAGCCCGGATGAGCTGAGCAACAACTACTATAAATGCTGTGCCATTTTCGCCTTCTTCTGCTTCTGGATCACCACCCGCGCCGCCGAAACCCTGTCCTGGATCATGGGTGAGCAGCAGGAGCTAAGCCAGCCCCAGATACGCGAAAACCCTTGAAGTCCGCGCATTTCCTGCTATCACCAGTAGCATCCCACAACACAAAAAAGGTATGAATCCCGCACATGAGCGATTTATTCACCAGTAAAACCTCTTTAAAAAACCAGTCCTACACTGCAGAAGATATCGAGGTATTAGAAGGCCTTGAGCCAGTCCGCCGCCGCCCCGGCATGTATATCGGCGGCACCGACGAAACCGCCATGCACCATCTGGTGAACGAAGTGTTCGATAACGCCATGGATGAAGCGGTGGCCGGTTTCGCCAACAAGATCGAGCTGGAAATGCGCCCTGATAACGTCATCGTCGTGCGCGACAATGGCCGCGGCATCCCCATCGACCCCCATCCCAAATTCCCCAAGAAATCCGCCCTCGAAGTTATCCTCACCACCCTCCATTCCGGCGGCAAGTTTTCTGACAAGGCCTATGAAACCTCCGGCGGCCTCCACGGCGTGGGCATCAGCGTGGTAAACGCCCTTTCCGATTATCTGGAAGTGGAAGTGGTGCGCGACAAAACCGTCTACCGCCAGTCCTATTCCCGTGGCGAAGCCCAGAACAAGCCCACCCGCGTCGGTCAGGACAATAAGGGCCGCGGCACCACCGTTGCCTTCCGCCCCGACTCCGAAATCTTCGGCAAGGCGAAGTTCAAACCCGAGCGCCTCTACAAACTCGCCCGCTCCAAGGGCTACCTCTATCGCGGCGTTGAAATCCAGTGGATCTGCGATCCCTCCCTTATCCCGGAAGGCTCCACCATCCCCGAGCGTGAAACCATCCATTTCCCTGGCGGCCTCGCCGATTTCTTAAACCAGCAACTCGAAGGCCGCCCTACCGTCGTCACCGAATCCTTCACCGGCGAAGCCGACCTCGCCGGCAAAATGGGCCGCGTCGAATGGGCCATCCAGTGGCCCGAAGACGAGGAAACCTACGCCTCCTTCTATTGCAACACCATCCCCACCCCCGACGGCGGCACACACGAATCCGGTTTGCGCAGCGCCATCACCAAGGGCGTAAAAGCCTTCGGCGAGCTTTCCTCCAACAAAAAAGTGGTGCAGGCCCAGAATGAAGACATGCTCGGCGGCGCAGTCATTGTTCTCTCCCTATTCATCAAAGACCCGCAGTTCCAGGGCCAGACCAAGAACAAGCTGGTAAGCGTCGAAGCCGCCCGCTTAGTGGAAAACGCCATCCGCGACCATTTCGACCACTACCTCACCGGCAATCCCGACAACAGCAATAAACTGATGGCCTACATCGTCGACCGGATGGAAGACCGCCTCCGCCGCAAAGCCGACCGCGAGGTCAGTCGCAAGGCCGTCACCCAGCGCCTGCGCCTCCCCGGCAAGCTGGCGGATTGCTCCCGCTCCTCCGGCCTAGGCACCGAAATCTTCATCGTCGAAGGCGACTCCGCCGGCGGCTCCGCCAAGCAGGCCCGCGACCGTGAAACACAAGCCATTCTCCCCCTGCGCGGCAAAATCCTGAACGTAGTCAGCGCCAGTATAGACAAAATCAAAGCCAATCAGGAACTCGCCGACCTCACCCTCGCCTTGGGTTGCGGCTCCGGCTCCCACTACAACGAAGAGGCCCTGCGCTACGAAAAAGTTATCATCATGACCGACGCAGACGTGGACGGCGCCCACATCGCCTCCCTTCTCATGACTTTCTTCTATCAGGAAATGCCCGACCTCATCAAAAACGGCCATCTCTATCTCGCCCGTCCCCCGCTTTATCGCATCAATATAGGCACCAGCCATTTCTATGCGCAGGATGAAAAGGAACGCGAAGAGATCATCGCCAAAAACGCCCGCGCCAACAGCAAGGTCGAAGTGGGCCGCTTCAAAGGCTTGGGTGAAATGACGCCTCCCCAGCTGAAAGAAACTACCATGCAGATCGGTACCCGCATTCTGCTCAAGGTTTCCATCGGCGACGACGACATCGCCCCCACCGCCGAACGCGTCGAGCAGTTAATGGGCAGGAAGCCGGAACACCGCTTTAACTTTATTCAGGAACAAACCGCCAGCCGCGGCACTGAAATCATAGACTCGCTGGACGTTTAATTTAAATTCAACCTCTTGCCGTCAATCGCTAATGTTTCACATCAGCACAGTGACAAACAAAACAATATTTACCAGTTAATATAAAACCGCAAAATTATGGTAAACGCAAGTAAGCCACTCACTACGGATAAAGCCAGCTTAAAGATATTGGGTATAATTCACGACCCCATCCATGCCACTTATATCAAGGGCCTTCATACCTCCCTCGACACCCTGACCAAACTCCTTCCCCCCATTCCCGGCGAATCCCCGCCGGACCGTGCCGCCCGCAAGGAAAGCCTCATCGCCATGGCGGTAAACGCCATCCACGAAAAACACGGCATAGGCCACCTGCTGAATGAGGAAAGCACCGCCCAACTCTTCATCAGCATCACCGGCCAGCTGGTGGAAATGAACGCCGATAGCAAAAACCACGCCCGCTGGGCGGAAATGGCAAGGAAGGCATCTTTAAACCGCAAACCCACACCCCCAATCGGCAGCGTCCCCATCGAAACCGCCAATGCCAAAGTCATGGGCATCCTCAAAACCATGCAGGGCCCTGACTCAACCGCGATCATCACCCATCTCTACCGCTGCCTTGACGACGATGCCATGATCTTCCCCCCCGTTCCCGGCGAATCCACCCCTGATCGCCGCACCCGTCAGGACCGCGCCATCGCCCTTGCAATCAACTTCATCCACGAAGAAAACGGCACCGACTTCCTCCTCTCGAAACCCGATAAGCGCGATATCGTCGCCGTCGTCGACATGACCATGATCGCCATCTATAACAAATTGGACGATGCCCGCTGGACCACCCTCATAGGCGGCGTCAAGGGCGGCCTGCCCAGCAGCCCGGGAAATGCGCTTTAACCAGCACCGAAAGCCAATATAATCCTGAATCTTGGCCAAATCAGCCCCTAAGCCGCCGTGCCATCCATTAAAATCCGCCGCAAAAACCTCATCCGCCATTGCGCGAATAGATTATTGCGGTATAAATATCAGCATGATAATTCCGTTTACAAAAATGAACGGTGCCGGTAACGACTTCGTCATTATCGACGCCCGCACCTTTCCCTTACGCCTGAAATCAGAACAGGTACGCAAAATCGCGGCTCGTGGC